>CAMDJU010000188.1 GCA_945900695.1 Bordetella parapertussis
TGGGCATCAACACGTTGTAGCCCTTCATGCGCAGATGGCGCGTGAGCATGTCGTTGATGGTGTAGTTGCGCACATGGCCCATGTGCAGCTTGCCGCTGGGGTAGGGCAGCATGGAGCAGGCGTAGTACTTGGGACGGCTGTTGTCTTCGGTGACGCGGTAGACGTCTTTGGCGGTCCAGTCGGCTTGAGCGGCTGACTCGACGGCAGAGGGTTGATAGGTGTCTTGCATGGGTCTCAATGAGAAACCCCGCCTGGGCGCAGGGGCCTGGGGTCGGGGGAGTGGCGGGATTTTAGGCGCAGGGGCGGCGACTGGGCACGCTGGTGCCAACCGCCCTGGCCTCAGGGCTTGGCGCTGGGGCGCAAGACCAAGTCCAGGTGCTGCCAGCCCTGGGACTGCAGCGCGGCCATCAATTCGGCCACCCGGCCATAGGCCGCGGCCTGATCGGCGCGCAATTGCAAACGCGCTTGGGGGTTGGCCGCCTGCTCGGTTTGCAAAGCTTGTATCAACTCGGCTGGGCCCATGGCACGGCCTTGCCAATGCCATTGGCCTTGGGCATCGATGTCGATCACCACGGGTTTGGCCAAGGACGCGGTGGCGGTGTGGCCCTCGGCGGCAGGCAAGTCCAGCGGCAAGGAGACCAAGCCCATGGGGGCACACAACAAAAAGATGAGCATCAGCACCAAAAAAACATCGACCAAGGGGGTGGCATTGATCTCGCTCATGGCTGCGCCCTCTCGGGGCGATCTGGAAAGCCGTGCAAAAGCCATGGCGCGCCTCAAGACTGGGGTGGAGCCCTCAGGGCCAGCAGGTCGTGGGCAAAGCCCTCCAGCTCGACCTCGAGCCCACGGGCTTGACGCGACAAGGCGTTGTAGGCGATCAAGGCGGGGATGGCCACGCCCAAGCCCAGGGCGGTCATGAGCAAAGCTTCGCCCACGGGTGCGGCCAACCGATCCAGGCCCACCAAGGTCGAGGCGTCCATGCCCAGCATTGCGCGGCGGATGCCCCACACCGTGCCCAGCAGCCCGACAAAGGGTGCGCAGGCAGCGACGCTGGCCAGAAAGGTGTGGCCTTGGTGCAAGCGCGCGCAGGCTTGGTGCAAGGCGTCGCGCAATGCGCGCTCGGTTTGCGCTGGCACCGGAGCACTGGCCGCCAAGGTGCCCGCCGTTGGGGCTTGGGCGGCTTGGGCCAGGCGGGACAGCCAGCCTTCTTTTTCTGTATCTTTCAACACCTGCAGGCCTTGTTGCCAATCGGGGGCTTGCCAAAACAAGGCCTTGGACAGGCTCAGGTCGTGTTGCACACGGCGCAGTCGCCAAGCTTGATTGAGCAAAACCGCCCAAGTGCTGACCGAAGCCGCCAGCAATAAGCCCAGCACCACGCCAGCGATGGCGTCAGCAGGGGCCCACCAAGGGTGCACAACAGCCTCTAGCGCAGGTTCAGCACATCGAACATGTCGAACAGACCATGGCGTTGGGCGGCCAAGAACCAGGCCGCGCGCATGCTGCCTTGGGCGTAGGTAGCGCGGCTGGAGGATTTGTGGGTGATCTCGATGCGCTCGCCGGTGCCGGCAAACAACACGGTGTGGTCACCCACAATGTCGCCACCACGGATGGTGGCAAAGCCAATGCTGGAGGGATCGCGCTCACCGGTGTGCCCCTCACGGGCATAGACAGCGCAGTCTTTGAGATCGCGCCCCAAAGCGTGGGCCACCACTTCGCCCATTTTGAGGGCCGTGCCGGATGGGGCGTCGACTTTGTGGCGGTGGTGTGCCTCGATGATTTCAATGTCGTAGCCCGTGGCCATGGCCTGGGCCGCCATGGCCAGCAACTTGAGGGTCACGTTCACGCCAACGCTCATGTTGGGGGCCATGACCACGGCGATGCGCTGGGCGGCTTGAGCGATCAGCGTCTTTTGCTCGTCGCTGAAGCCGGTGGTGCCAATGACCATGTGTACGCCCATCTCGGCGCAGGCCTGGGCATGCGCCATGGTGCCCTCTGGGCGGGTGAAGTCGATCAGCACCTGCGCCTGGGCCAAGCCTTGGCGCACATCGGCGGAGATGGTCACCCCACTGCTGTGGCCCAAAAAAGCCGTGGCGTCAGAGCCGATGGCCGGGCTGCTGGCGACATCCAAGGCACCCACCAATTGGGCATGGGGATCGTTTTGAACGGCTTCGATCAACATGTGGCCCATGCGGCCGCTGGCGCCAGCGACGGCAATGCGCAAAGGGGTTTGGGGTGTGGTCATGGGGTGGAAAGCAGCGCAGCTCAACGCTGCACGGGCTCCAGGGGCGGGAAGCTCATGCTCACCGGCGCTTCCTTGCTGGTGGCCGGTGCGACGGGCCCCTTGGGCTTGAATTTGCTCAATTCGGCTTCGCTGGCTTCGAGCTTGGGCACTTTGATGTCGATGCGGCGGTTGTCGATGCGGGCGGCAAACTCGGCCTCGGTGGGCAATTCGTCGGCCTCAAAGCGCACCATGGCGTCGCCTTCAAAAAACACGCTGATTTTGCGCTGCTGCATCTCTGCCCCTTGGCGGCGCAGGGTGAAGGCGTAGTCCCAGCGGTTGGCATGGAACACACTGGCCACCAAAGGGGTGCCCAAAATGTCGCGCACTTGCCGGCGCGCCATGCCTTTTTGCAGCATCTGGACTTGTTCTTTGGAGACAAAGTTGCCTTGCACCACGTCGAAGCGATAGGGAGAGAGCGCGGTGATGGTGCGGTTGGCGGTGCGGCTGGCGGTTTCGCAACCCGACAACAAAACACACAAGCCAGCACACACCCACAAGGCCCAGGTCGCACTGCGCTGGGTGAATTTGGCGGGGGTGTATGCAAACGTTATCATGCGCTGATTCTAGCGTCTGGGCCTGCTCGCACAAGCATCGGGCCGCAGTGCAAAACCGCCATGGCCCACATTGACGACCTCAAAAACACCGGCCTCAAAGCCACTTCGCCCAGATTGAAAATCTTGGCGTATTTCCATGCGGGCAAGCAACGCCACATGTCGGCCGAAGATGTTTTTCGCTTGGTGGTGCAGGAGCGCGCCGACATTGGCCTGGCCACCATTTACCGGGTGTTGACCCAGTTTGAGCAAGCCGGCTTGCTGCGGCGCAGCCAGTTTGAATCGGGCAAAGCGGTGTTTGAACTCAACGAGGGCGACCACCACGACCACCTGGTGTGCCTGGACTGCGGTCGGGTTGAGGAGTTTTTTGATGCCCAAATAGAGTCGCTACAAAACGCGGTGGCAGCCGCCAAGGGCTTTCAAATTGCCGACCACGCCCTGAGCCTGTATGCGCACTGCACCCGCAGTGCCTGCCCCCACCGCCATGCCATGGGGTGAGACTCAGGCTTGCATGGCCTTGCGTTGGCGCTCGGCAAACTCTTCGTAGGTGTTGATGCCGCGCAACTGCAAAATGGTGTTGCGAACGGCCGCTTCCACCAGCACAGCGATGTTGCGCCCGGCCACCACCTGGATGACCACTTTGCGCACCGGCACACTCAAAATGTCCTGGGTCAAGGGTTCGTGGGGCATCCGGTCGTAGTCGCGCTCCAAGGTTTCGCGGCGCACCAGGTGCACGATGAGTTTGAGGCGCATTTTGCGGCGCACGGCGGTCTCACCAAAAATGGCGCGAATATCCAGCAAACCAATGCCACGCACCTCCAACAAGTTTTGCAGCAGATCTGGGCATCGCCCCTCCAAGGTGGTTTGGTTGATGCGGTAAATGTCCACCGCATCGTCGGCCACGAGGCCGTTGCCGCGCGAGATCAACTCCAGGCCCAGTTCGCTTTTACCCAAGCCCGATTCGCCGGTGATCATCACCCCCAAGCCCAAAATATCCATGAAAACCCCGTGCATCGATGCCCGGTCGGCAAAATGCTTGGACAAATACGCGCGCAAGATATCGATCACAAAAGCCGACGATTCGCGGGTGGCAAACATCGGGATCTGGGCGCGCTCGCACATGGATACCAGGGCGGGTGGCGCAACCTGATCATCGGCCAAGATCAATACCGGCGGCTCCAACGTGACAATGCGCGCCACCCGGCGGGCACAGTCCTCGGGCGTGGAGTTGCTTAAATAGGTGACTTCCCGGTGTCCCAACAATTGGATGCGATAGGGGTGGATGTAATTGAGGTAGCCAACCAAGTCTGCGCCAGAGCTGGCCGCGCGCACCGCCACCTCATCAAACCGGCGCTCGGATGCGCCGGTACCCGCCACCCAATGCCAACCCAGCTTTTCGCGAAACGCCTCAAACAGCACATCGGCACTGACAACGGTGGGCCTCACGAAGGGCTCCCACAATGGATACAGCGCTGCGGGTTCTTCATGGCAGGGTCTGGGTGCGGCTCAGGCCGCCTGGGTTGACTTCCAGGTGGACAAAATTTGGTGCAAGTCGTGCGCATTTTGGCTGACCTTGAGGCGATCGCGCACCCGGCTGTCGCTGAGCAGTTCGGCGATTTCAGCCAGAATTTCAAGGTGCTTTTGGGTCGATGCTTCCGGCACCAATAAAAAGATCAGCAATGAGACGGGCTGCTCGTCGGGCGCATCAAACCCAATCGGTGCAGCCAACTGAAACACCGCAGCCATGGGGTTCTTCAAGCCCTTGATGCGGCCGTGGGGGATGGCCACCCCATAGCCCAAACCGGTGGAGCCCAGGCGTTCGCGGGCAAACAAACTATCGGCCACCAAAGCGCGGTTCATGCCGTGGCGGTCCTCAAACAACAAGCCCGCCTCTTCAAATGCGCGCTTCTTGCTGGTCACGTCCACGCACACCAAGACTTGCTCGGACGGAAGGATGGCTGAGAGTCGGTTCATGAAGGTGTCACAAAAGAGTGACACATTATGCACCTGTGGTTAGCACAAACCCAAATACTTTGTGATACCTGTGTCTGCCCAGAACCACACCCAGGACGCCATTTGTCCAGCACAAAAAGTTTGAACAAGACGTGTCCCCAGCCAACCCCGCTCAAGGTTGGGATGATCGGGGTGGCGGGCGTTACAGCGCCCAGCCTGCCAGGGCTGGCTCAGCACGGGTCAGGACACCAACACACGTTTGACGGTGGTGTGCTGATGGTCTTGCAACTTGTCTTTATGGCGCACCACTTGGCGATCAAGTTTGTCCACCAAGATGTCGACCGCGGCATACAAGTCAGCATGGGCGCTCTCAGCGAACATATCGCTTCCCTTCACATGGATGTTGCACTCGGCCCTTTGGCGGCCTTGCTTCTCTTTTTGCTTTTCCACGGTCAGCAAGACTTTGACATCCACCACCTGATCAAAGTGTCGGGTGATGCGGTCTAGCTTGTGGGTCACATAACTGCGCAGGGCCGGGGTCACTTCCAAATGGTGACCGCTGATCGTCAAGTTCATGGAGCCTCCTGGTTACAAGTTGATGGATCTGAAACCCCAGAGGCCAATGCATCCAAGGGCACTCAGACAACCCCACTATGCACCGACCGAACCGGTTTGGCAACCTCCCAGGCCCCGAAAAACCCTATTTAAATGGTCCCACTGGCCAGACCTTGCGGCGCGACAAAACCAGCTGTGAAATGGCGCT
>CAMDJU010000189.1 GCA_945900695.1 Bordetella parapertussis
GACCGCTCAAGAAATCGCGCGGTGTGTCGATCAATCGATAGGGCTGCATGTGCCGCCTATGTCCTGCGAAAGAGTTGACATGAAAATCACCAGCGTCAGCATGAATCGCCCGTTGAGCAAAGCCCAAGGCAGCATCAAAAAAATATCGCCTTTGATGAAGCCCATGACCATGGCTGTGGGGGGTGTCAACCATGAGGACAAATTGGACGAAGCGGAGCCGGATTCGCCCAGGCCAAACCGCCAAAGCCAGCGACAAAACCCCATCGACACATTGGGCAGTGAGGTTGATGTGTGGGTTTGAAGGAACATGCTAGCCTTGCACCCATGCAAGATCAAACTCGGGTGTATCTGATGATGCCCCACCAAAATGAACCCTGACGACTATTGGCCCACTTGCGGCCACTCACTGTTGCGTGTGGATGGGCAAGGCCATTTGACGGTGACCGATGACTTTTTGCGTTGGTTGTTGCAGCGCCCGGAGTTGTCCCCGATCGCCCAATCCTGCGCGCATGAGCGGGCCTTGCACGAACGCCTGCTGGCGCAGCCGCGCAGCGACATCCAAGACGCCGATTTGGTGCCATTGAAGGACCGCGATGCCGCCGAAAACTACGCCATATGGGCGCGCTTTCGCCAACGCTTGCTGGCCAAGCCCACTTTAGAGGCCAGCTATTTGGCCTTGTTTCAAGGCCAGGGCGTCGATGTCCCGCCCTTGTTGGTGCAGCAACTCACACAGGTGTTGCTGCGCCACATCTTGGGCAGCACCGCGACGGCTTTGCAAGTGCGCGTGGCCGAAATGCTGTTCAGGGTGCAATCTATTTCGGTGCAAGAAGACGGCTCGGTCATGGCCGCCGATCGGGACACGGTGGAGCGCTTTGCCACCACGGGTGGCTTTGGCACCTTGGGCGAGTTGCTGCAGCAAGGTGGCATGAACTTGCGCACGGTCGATCTCGATGTGTTGAGTGCTGACAACGCCGAGGCCTACTGGGCGCGCAGCGAGTCTTTTGATTGGGTCGTCTGCATGAACCGCGGTGAACCGGCGCTGGAGGCCTTGTGTGAGGTGTTGCGGCGGTGGATTGCCCATTTCTTGGGGGTCGGTGTGCGCATCCAAACCGTGACCGACATCGACGATGACAACTGGGTCTGGTACACCGGGCTGGATGCCCAATCCAGCGCGATATTGAATGCCCTGTACCAAGGCCAAGATGTGGCCCCCGACCTCATGCAACGCATGATGTGTTTGTTTCAGCTGGATTTCAACGCGCCCCAGGACATGCGTGCTGATTTGCAGGGGCATCCGGTGTATTTGGGCATGGCCGTGGACGAGCGCAAAAACCTGCAACTCAAACCCCAAAACCTGCTGATCAACCTACCCCTGGCCCAACGCTCCTGACCCCCTTAAATTTGGCGCGCCAGTTGCACCAGTTGCGCCAGTCACTGCCCGTGCCACACGCCCATGTGCGTAGCCACTGGCCCCGCCGACCGGGCGGCCAGTGGCTACACTCGTTGCGCAACATGAGAACAGCAAAACCCTCTTTGGTCCGAACCCTTGTGATGGCCGCCCTGCTGGGGTGGGCCGGGGGCATGGCCCATGCCGCTGAAGTCCTGGTGGCGGTGGCCGCCAATTTCATGCAACCGATGAAGCAAATTGCCCAGGCCTTTGCCAAAGACTCGGGGCACCAGGCCCAGCTGTCGTTTGGCGCCAGTGGCCAGTTGATGGCGCAAATCCAGCATGGTGCGCCCTTCCACGTGCTGTTGTCTGCCGATGCCGCCATACCCGCCCAATTGGTGCAAAAGGGCTTGGCTGTGCCCAATACGTCGTTCACCTATGCCGTGGGGCAATTGGTGCTGTGGAGCGCAGACCCCAAGCTGGTGGATGGCCAAGGCGATGTGTTGCGCAAAGGGTCGTTCCAGCGCATTGCACGCGCCAACCCCAAACTCGCGCCCTATGGCGCTGCCACCGTGCAAGTGGTCGAGCGCATGGGCTTGGCCGCCGCCTTGCAAAACAAATGGGTGCAAGGTGAAAACATCAACCAAACCCATCAATTCGTGGCTTCGGGCAATGCCGATCTGGGCTTTGTGGCCCTGTCTCAAGTGGGTGCTTTGGCGTCACAGCCAAAGGGTTCCATGTGGTTGGTTCCCAGCGATTGGCACCACCCCATTTTGCAAAACGCCGTCTTGCTGAGCAAGGGCAAAGACAATCCCGCTGCGATCGCCTTGATGGCATTTTTGAAAACACCCACAGCCCGCGACATCATTCGCCAAGCGGGCTATCGCTTGGAATCACCCTGATGAGCGGTTGGATCTCGGATGCTGCATCCGCCTGGAGCGCCGTGGTCTTGACCTTTCAATTGGCCAGCGTGACCACGGTCTTGTTGTTGTGCGTGGCCACGCCCTTGGCCTGGTGGCTGTCGCAAACCAGCTCGCGCTGGCGTGCGCCCATCTTGGCATTTGTCACCTTGCCCTTGGTGCTGCCTCCCACGGTGCTGGGTTTTTATCTGCTGGTGGCCATGGGGCCGCAGGGTTGGTTGGGGCAGTGGACGCAGGCCATGGGTTGGGGTTTGCTGTCGTTTACCTTCAGCGGTTTGGTCTTGGGCTCCATGGTGTTTTCTCTGCCCTTTGCCGTGCAACCTTTGCAGCATGCTTTTGACGCTATGGGCCCCAGGCCGATGGAGGTCGCGGCCACCTTGGGCGCGCGCCCCCTGGACGCTTTTTTCAGCGTGGCCTTGCCCCTGGCCCGGCCCGGCATGGTCACCGCCGCCATCTTGACCTTTGCCCACACCGTGGGCGAGTTTGGTGTGGTGCTGATGATTGGCGGCAATATTCCGGGCCAAACGCGGGTGGTGTCGACACAAATTTATGGTCATGTCGAGGCGATGGAATACGCCCAGGCGCATGCCCTGGCCGCTGGGATGTTGGTGTTTTCTTTTGTGGTTTTGTTGGCCTTGGCCGCGGTCAAGCGCCGCTGGCCTGGTGTGGGTGCCTGAGCATGGGGCACAACCACATTCGCTTGCGCTTGCCACGCGCCAACCATGTTTTGGCGCTCGATGTGTCCTTGCCCGACCATGGCATCACGGTGATTTTGGGCGCATCGGGTTCGGGCAAAACCAGTTTGCTCCGGTGTGTGGCCGGATTGGAGCGGGCCCAAGATGCCTATTTGGAGATGGGTGGGGTGGTTTGGCAAGACGACGCCCAGGGCATTTTTGTGCCCACTTGGCAGCGTGCGGTGGGCTATGTGTTTCAAGAGGCCAGTTTGTTGCCCCACTTGGATGTGCAGCAAAACCTGGTCTATGGCTTGAAGCGTGCCGGCCTCAGGGCCACCACCCACAGCTTGGAGCAGGCGGTGGATTTGTTGGGCATTGGGCCTTTGCTGGGCCGGTCCACCGCAGCTTTGTCGGGTGGCGAGCGCCAGCGGGTGGCGCTGGCACGTGCGCTGGCGAGCCAGCCGCGTTTGCTGTTGCTCGATGAGCCCATGGCGTCTTTGGACGCAGCCCGGCGCCAAGACATCTTGCCTTGGCTGGAAAAAATGCGCGACGAACTGCATTTGCCCATGCTGTATGTGACCCACGCGGTGGACGAAGCCGCCCGCTTGGGCGCGCACATGTTGGTGCTCGAAAACGGCCAAGTCAAAACCCAGGGATCGGTGGCAGACGTGTTTGCCAACATCGAGCAACCGCAGTGGGTGGGTGAAGACATGGGGGCTTGGCTGCAAGGCACGGTGGTCGAGCGCCATGTCGATTGGCATTTGTGCCGTGTGGCTTTTGAGGGCGGGCACATGTGGCTGCGCGACAGCGGCGTGGCGCTGGGACAAATGGTGCGCATGCGTGTTTTGGCCCGCGATGTCAGCATCGCCACCGAGTTGCCGCGTCACACCAGCATCCAAAACCAACTCAGCGCGGTGATCGAGGCCGTGGCACCCGACGCCCACCCCTCACAGGTGTTGGTTCGCTTGCGCGTGGGACCGTGGGCGGTGTTGGCGCGCATCACCCAAAAGGCTTGGTCAGATTTGGCCTTGGGCCTGGGCCAAACGGTGACGCTGCAAGTCAAGTCGGTGGCCGTGGTGGCGTGAGTGAGGCGGCGATGAGGCGGTGGTTATCGGCTCAAGCCTGCATCAAGCCATTCACCCAAGCCAATTGCTGGGGCAGGCACACCGTGTGCAAGTCGTATTTGTCCACCATGTCTTGGCGGGCCTGCTGACCCAAGCGTTCGCGCTCGGTGGGGTGATTTAGCAGGTGGACGATGGTCTCTATCCAGCGCGGCACATCAAAAAAAGGCACCAAGTGGCCGTTGACGCCGTGCGCCATCACCTCCGCCACCGGCGGCGTGTCGCTGGCCACAATGGCTGCGCCCATGGCCATGGCTTCGAGCAAGCTCCAACTCAGCACAAAGGGGTAGGTCAGGTAAGCGTGCACCGTGCTGACCTGCATCAGCGCCTGGTACTGGTCGTAGGGCAATTTGCCCACAAAGTGCACCCGTGACCAAGCGGCGTCGCTGATGTGCGGCCGCACCTCGTCAATGAATATTTGCTTCCATGTCTTGCCGTTTTTCGGTGCAGAGCCATAGCTCACTTCGTCGCCGCCCACCAACACCACGTGGGCGGTGGGGCGTTGTTGCAGCAAGGCGGGCAAGCAGCGCATGAACACGTGATAACCGCGATAAGGCTCGAGGTTGCGGTTGACAAAGGTGATCACCTCATCTTGGCGCGTCAGTGTGTGCTGTTCGTTCAACACAAATTGCGCCTCGGGGTTGGGCCGGATCTGGTTGGTGTCGATGCCGTCGTGGATCACCCGGATTTTTTGTTGAAATGGCGCTGGGAAGGTGCTGGCCTGCCATTGCGTGGGCGACAGGCCCGCGCAGGCCAAGCTGAAGTGCATTTCGTTGTTGAGGTTCTTGATGCGCACGCGGCACGCATCGCCCACGTCTTGCACGGGGAACTCAGGGTCAAAACCCACATCGCCACCGGCGCTTTGGTAGAAGTACTCGGCATAAATGGCCAACTTGGCTTGGGGCCAGACCTCGTTTAAAAACAAACTCTCACCCCAACCAGGGTGGGCCAAAATCACATCAGGCTGAAAGCCTTTTTGCCGCAAGACCAAGGCATGTCGAAAGGCCGCTTCGCCACGGATCACCTTGGTCTCAAAGTCGCTCACCCACGGGTGCACATCGCGGCCACTGCCCCGTTTGACTTTGTAGGGAATGACCTTCACGCCCTGCCATTGCATGGGCGCATGGTCGCGCGTGCTGATGGCCACCACCTCGTGGCCTTGCGCCACCAGGGCCGGGGCCAAGTGCTTGAACTGGCCCGGAAAGTTTTGGTGCACCAATAGGATCTTCAAGGCATGGGCTTTCTAATGGGTTCCATACAATCTGCATTTTCAGCGAGATTGACCATGAAAAGCATTGCATACGCCGACGGCATCCACAACATCACCTTGGTCGACGGGGTGGTGCGTTTTGAGTTGCTGGAGTTGACACCCCAGCCAGGTGGCGCAGAGCCCACCGCCTCATCCATCGGTGCGGTGGCCATGAGCATCCCCGCTGT
>CAMDJU010000190.1 GCA_945900695.1 Bordetella parapertussis
GTGTCCACCATGGTGCCTTCATCCACATAAGCGCCGATATTCACGTAGCTCGGCATCAAAATGGCGCCCTTGGCAATGTAGCTGCCACGCCGGGCCACGGCAGGGGGAACCACGCGCACGCCACTTTCTTTCATTTCGGCTTCGCTCAAGTGTGAAAACTTGGTTTGCACCTTGTCGTAAAAGCCCAAGTCACCCGCTTTGACCACTTGGTTGTCATTGAGCCGAAAGCTCAACAAAACGGCTTTTTTGATCCATTGGTGCGTGGTCCATTGGCCCACGGCCTCGCGGGTGGCCACCCGCAAACGACCGGCATTGAGTTCGGCGATGACGTGGTCCACCGCTTCCACCACCTCTTTGGGGGCTGCCGCAGGGCTGAGTTGGGCCCGGGTTTCCCAAGCGTTGTCGATGATGGATTGAAGCTGTTGACTCATGATGGAAGGACTGGGTTGTGTTGAAGAAATTGAACGATGCGCTCGGCCGCTTGCAAGCATTCATCGGTTTGCGCCACCAAAGCCATGCGGATGCGACCTGAACCGGGGTTAACGCCTTGAAACTCGCGCGCTAAATAACTACCGGGCAAAACAGTGACATTGTATTGAGCCAACAGTTGCTGGGCAAAAAGGTCATCGCGGTTTTGCCAACCTGGGGGCAAACCGGCCCACAGATAAAAACCTGCATCAGGCAAATGCACGTCCAGCACCTGGGCCAAAACGGGCGTCACACGGGCAAATTTTTCGCGGTACATCTGGCGGTTTTCACGCACATGCACCTCGTCTTGCCACAGGGCCTTGGAGGCCGCTTGCACCATGCCGCTCATGGCACTGCCGTGGTAGGTGCGGTAGAGCAGGTATTTTTGAATGATCTCAGCGTCCCCAGCCACAAACCCGCTGCGCATCCCAGGCACATTGCTGCGCTTAGACAGGCTGGTGAATGACACCAGGTTTTTGAAATCGGTCCTGCCCAAACGATGGGCCGCTTCCAGGCCGCCCAAAGGGGCATCATCGCGGAAGTAAATTTCGCTGTAACACTCGTCTGAAGCGATGACAAAACCATAGCGGTCGCTCAGCTCAAACAAGGATTCCCATTCTGACATGGGCATGACCGCACCCGTGGGGTTGCCCGGCGAGCACACAAACAGCAATTGGGTTTGGGCCCACACGGTCTCTGGCACGCTGGCCCAGTCTTGCGCAAAATTGCGCTGCGCCACAGATGGCACGTAATAAACGTCAGCACCGCCGAGCAAAGCCGCACCTTCGTAAATTTGATAGAAGGGATTGGGGCAAACCACCCAAGGGCGTTGCGTGCTGGCGTGGGGGTTGATCACCGCTTGGGCAAAAGAAAACAAAGCCTCGCGCGAACCATTGACCGGCAAAATTTGGCTTTGGCTGTCGAGCTTGACTTGGTATCGATCTGCCAACCACTGCGCGCAGGCTTGGCGCAGGCCCGGATCACCGGCTGTGGGGGGGTAGGCCGCCAAGCTGGAAAAAGCCTGATTCATGACCTCCATGACCATGGGGGGTGTGGCGTGTCTGGGCTCACCAATCCCTAAGCTGATGCCTTTGTGTGCAGGACTGGGCTCAACACCGGCAAAAAGTTGGCGCAACCGCTCAAAAGGGTAGGGTTGCAGGCGGTCTAAAAGAGCATTCATGGCTGGTATTATCCCTTGTACATCTCCACCAAGCACTCACTTGGAACCCCTTATTCCCCTGCTCCTCGCCATTTACCCATCATGAATGCAGATTTTGCTCATCTTGATTTAAGCCAAGCGGCCCAATACGCGGTTGATGCAGCCCTGTTGCCCAGTTTGATGGAGACTTTTGCGGGCTCTTTGGCCAAAGAACGCATTGCCATTGAATCCTTGTTGTCCGGAGACGATGCAGCAGCGGTGCGCATGAGCCTGCATTCCCTCAAAGGTTTCGTGCCGATTTTTTGTCAAAGCGCTCTGGCCCAAGAGGTCATCCAGCTCGAATCTTTGGGCCGCAAAGAAAGCATGGACAGCTTGCGCCCTCGACTGAATCAGTTGGTGACCCAGCTTTTGGCGTTGGAAAACGATGTCCAACGGTGGCAGGAGCGTTATCAACGCGACCCCCACAATCCCGGCCTGTTCCCGTCAGTTTGACGGCCATGGTTTTTTTTTGAATCTTTACAGGCTTTTCGGTGCGTCTCAATTCCATTAAGTTATCCGGCTTCAAGTCGTTTGCCGAACCCACCCATTTCATGCTGCCTGGCCAATTGGTGGGGGTGGTGGGCCCCAACGGGTGCGGCAAATCCAACATCATCGATGCGGTGCGTTGGGTGCTGGGCGAAAGCCGGGCCAGCGAGTTGCGCGGAGAGTCCATGCAAGACGTCATCTTCAATGGCACCACCACGCGCAAGTCCTCCAGCCGCTCCAGTGTTGAACTGATTTTCGACAACGGCGACCACCGCGCAGGCGGGCAATGGAGCCAGTTCCCAGAAATTGCGGTCAAGCGGGTCTTGACCCGAGACGGCACGAGCAGTTACTACATCAACAACCAACCGGTGCGCCGCCGGGATGTGCAAGATGTGTTTTTGGGCACGGGTTTGGGGCCAAGGGCCTACGCCATCATTGGCCAGGGCACGATCAGCCGCATCATCGAGTCCAAGCCCGAAGAGTTGCGCTTGTTTTTGGAAGAGGCCGCCGGCGTATCCAAATACAAAGAGCGCCGCCGCGAAACCGAGAACCGCTTGAGCGACACGCGTGAAAACCTCACCCGTGTGGAAGATATCTTGCGCGAACTCAATGCCAATTTGGAAAAGCTCGAGCGCCAGGCCGAGGTCGCCCAACGCTTCAAAGACTTGCAGCATCAAGTGGGCTTGAAACAACAACAATTTTGGTTTTTGAAACGCGCCGAAGCCTTGGTTGATCAACACCAATTGCAAGAAAGCATCCTGCAAGCCACCAATGGCCTGGAGTCCAAAGTGGCCGACTTGCGCCACATCGAAGCCGATCTGGAAACGATCCGCCAAGCCCACTATGCCGCTGGTGACCAGGTCAATCAAAGCCAAGGTTTGCTGTATGAGGCCAGCGCCGAAGTGGGCCGGTTGGAGGCGGAAATTCGATTTGTGGTCGAGGGTCGCCAACGCGCCCTTGCGCGCATCGAACAAGTCAAAGCCCAGGCCGTGCAATGGCACGATCAGTGGGTGCAGGCCCAAGAGGAGCTCGAACGCTTGGCCAACCAAAGCGCCGATGGCGATGAGCAGGCGGAAATTTTGCAAGCCCAGTGCGAAGAGCAGCAAACCCATCTGCCCCAGCTGGAAGACGCGGTGCGCCAAGCCCAATCGTCAGCCAATGAGCAGCGCTTGCAGGTCGTGCAAGTGCAACAACACATCCAGGTTTTGGCGGCCGATCAACGCAATCTGGAAGAACAGCGCCGCCAAATGGAGCTGCGCCGCGACAAGCTCGACAACGACAAACGGGCCTTGGCCTTGCCCGACCTGCAACATGTCGAACAGGCACGCACCTCGATGCAGCAAGCCCAAGCCCAGGCCGAACAGGCCCAGGCTTCACTGCTGGATTTGGAAGCCGCCTTGCCCGAATTGGATGGTCAGCGCCAGGGAGCCCAGATCGCGGTCAACACCGAGTCTTCCCGCCAAGCCGATTTGTCCGCCCGATTGCAAGCCCTCAAAGCCCTGCAAGAAAGGGTCAAAACAGACCAAAAGCTCAGCCCGTGGCTGAGCCGACATGGCTTGGACAACTTGCAAGCCCTGTGGAGCCGACTTCACATCGAGCCAGGGTGGGAAAACGCCCTGGAAGCGGCTTTGCGCGAACGCCTCTCCGCCTTGGAAGTGGGTCAATTGGACTTGGTCAAGGCCTTTGCCCAGGAACCGCCCCCCACAAAACTCAGCTTTTACAGCGCCTCATCAGGTGCGGTGAGCCCATCGAGCGACGCACGCAGCCGGTTGGTCGATTTGCTGCGCATCCATGATGCGGGCCAAAAATCCTTGCTCTCGCATTGGCTGGCCCATGTGTTCACGGCCCCCACCCTGGAGGCCGCGTTGTCACAGCGGGCGACCCTGATGCCAGGTGAAGTGATTTATGTGCCCCAAGGACATGCGGTCACCCAAATGAGTGTGGGCTTTTACGCGCCCGACAACGAGCAAGCGGGTTTGTTGGCGCGGGCGCAGGAAATTGAAAACCTCGAGAAACAAGTGCGTGCCCAGGCCCTTATCTTTGAAGAGGCCCGCAGCACTTTGGCCCTTGCCGAGGCCGCCTACAACGAGGCCCGGCTGCAACTCAATGGCGCCCGCTTGGCTGCCAGCGAGACGCAAGCCAAGGCCCATGCCTTGCAAGTCGCGTCCCTGCAATTGGATCAATTGGCTGAGCAAACGCAAAACCGCTCGCAACAAATTGAACAAGATTTGGCAGACATTGAAGCGGTGGCCCAAGACCTGCAAGCGCGAGGGGTGCAGTCGCAAGCGCGTTTTGAAGAGCTGGACATGCAGCTTGCCGATGGCCAAGAGCGGCATGTCCAACTAGAAGATTTGGCCATGGCCGCCCAACGCCGCTTGGACGATGCCCGCGAGCAACTGCGCAGCTTAGAGCGCCAAGCCCAAGAGGCCGATTTCAACCGACGCACGCTGGTCAGCCGCCAAGCCGAACTCAACCGCGCCATCGAAACGGCCCAAAAGCAAATTCAAACCATGGCGGCACAGCAAGCGCAGGCCGAAGAGGAATTGCAGCGTCTGTCGGATGTGGCCGCGCAAGCAGGCTTGCAAGCGGCGCTGGCGCTCAAGTCTGAGCGCGAGGCCAGCTTGGGTGCCAAACGCAGTGAATACGACGACCTGACCACCAAATTGCGCGCCAGCGATGAGCGCCGATTGCAAATTGAGCGCGAACTCGACCCCCTGCGCCAGCGCATCACCGAGCTGCAGCTCAAAGAGCAAGCTGCCCGCCTGGGGTCGGACCAATACAACCAAATGCTGGTCGATGCGCAAGCCGATTTAGAGGCCTTGGCCTTGTCTGTGGCCCAAGACCAGGTGCGCATCCACGGCATGCAAACCGAAATCGACCGGCTCAACCGGGAGATTCAATCTTTGGGGGCCGTCAACTTGGCCGCGCTGGAAGAGCTCAGCAGTGCGCGAGAACGCAAGGGCTTTTTGGACGCCCAATCGGCCGACCTCAACGAAGCCATGGTCACGCTGGAAGATGCCATCAAGAAAATTGACGCGGAAACCCGTGACCTGTTGGGCGGCACCTTCAAAACCGTCAACGAGCACTTTGGCCGCATGTTCCCCGAGTTGTTTGGCGGTGGCAATGCCCGCTTGGTAATGACCGGCGAGGAAATTTTGGACTCCGGTGTCCAAGTGATGGCCCAGCCGCCGGGCAAGAAAAACCAAACCATTCACTTGCTCTCCGGTGGCGAAAAAGCCCTGACCGCGATTGCCTTGGTGTTTGCCATTTTCCAACTCAACCCGGCACCTTTTTGCTTGCTCGACGAGGTCGATGCCCCGCTGGATGACGCCAACACAGAGCGATACGCCAAATTGGTCTCCAGCAT
>CAMDJU010000191.1 GCA_945900695.1 Bordetella parapertussis
CCCGACAAAGCGGCCGGTGCCGAGAGGGCCAAATCGGTGCCCCAAATCATGCGCACCGCCTCGTTGATGATCAAGATCAAGGCAAAGGTGGCCAACACCTGCGACATGTGGTCGCGTCGGTACAGGGTGCGCAACAGCGTCGACTCCAGCACCATGCCAAACACGGCCGTCAAAGGCACGGCCAGCAGCACGCCCCATAAAAAGGATTGGGTGAGGTTCACCAACCAAGCGGCCAAAAATGCGCCCACCATGTACAACGCACCGTGGGCCAGATTGATCATGTCCATGATGCCAAACACCAGGGTCAAGCCCGAGGCCAGCAAAAACAACATCAAACCAAATTGCAGCCCGTTGAGGCTTTGCTCAAGAAACAGTATCCAGGTCATGCACGCGCTTATCGGTCAAAAACTAAAAATGCCCCACCACAACGTGGCGGGGCCTTAAGGTGTGTGCGCCAAAGCGCTTATTTCATGGGGCAATCTTGCACATACGCGTCGCCATGGCTGGCCAACACCGGGGTTTGCGACACAATTTTGTTGACCAAGCGACCCTGAGCGTCTTTTTGCACCTCGCGCAGGTAGTAGTTTTGGATCGGGTACTGGTTGGTGTTGAATTTAAACGCACCGCGCACCGACTCAAACTTGGCCTCTTTGATGTGGCGGCGCAGGGCTTCTTTGTCTTCCAAATTGCCTTTGGCACCGCGCACCGCTGCGTCAATCAACAACGCTGTGTCATAGCCTTGGGCGGCGTAGACGGTGGGCAAGCGCTTGTACTCTTTTTCAAACTCGGCGACAAACTTTTTGTTGGCCGCGTTGTTCAAGTCCAAGCCCCAATGGGCGGTATCGGTGATGCCCAGCATCTCGTCACCCACGCTGCGGATGATGTCTTGGTCAGCGCCAAAACCGGGCAACACCATCTTGGTGTCTTTGTTCAGGCCAGCGGCCACAAACTGCTTGATGAAGTTGATGCCCATGCCTCCGGGCAAAAAGAAGTACAGCACATCGGGCTTGGCTGCGCGGATTTCAGCCAATTCGGCCGAGTAATCCAACTGGCCCAGCTTGGTATAGACCTCGGCCGCCACCTTGCCTTTGTAGAAACGCTTGAAGCCCGCCAAAGAGTCTTTGCCCGCTTGGTAGTTGGGGGCCACCAAATACGCCGACTTGAAACCCCGGTTGGTGGCATGCTGGCCTGCGGCCTCGTGGTAGGCGTCATTGGGCCACGACACAGCAAAGAAATAAGGGCTGCAATCTTTACCAGCGATGGGCGAAGGCGCGGCATTGGGGCTCAGGTAAAAGGTTTTCTCACCCACGGCTTCGGGCAAGCCCGCCAACATGATGTTGGAGAACACCACGCCGGTCATGAAGTCCACTTTGTCGCGCTTGACATAGCGCTCAAACAACTGCTTGCCCACATCGGGCTTGAACTGGTCGTCGCCAATCAACACCTCAGCGGGCAAACCACCAAGCCTGCCGCCATTGAGCTTGACCGCCAGGTTGAAGGCGTCGCGGATCTCTGCGCCCAATGCGCCGTTGGGGCCAGACAAGGTGCTGACGAACCCAATCTTGACCTTGTCTGCGGCCTGAACCATGGAAGCAGCCAACAAGCTGGCCAAAGACAAGGCCAGAAAACGGCCCGATTTCGTTGTGCGCATGATCACTCCTTTAAAACGACTTGAACGACCCTGCTGGGCCAAACTGAACCAAGCACATATTGTCGCTTGTGCGACGAGGCAATCCCTCAGGGATTCCCCCTGCTGCGTTTGGCTGCCCGGATGACTGAAAAAGCATCACAGGTTCAAACTCCCCACGCTGGCGCCGCCACAGACATACAACACCTGGCCAGTGATGAACCCACTGCCGAGCTGGACAAAAAAACCGGCCGCATGGGCCACGTCAGCGGGCTCGCCCAGTCGGCGCACCGGCAGGGACGCTGCCAATTGACGCTCTTTGTCGCTGCCCGCAGGCACCACGTCGTGGAACATGGCCGTGCTGCGGATCGGGCCAGGGGCAATCACGTTGACCGTCACCCCTTGGGGGCCCAGCTCCAACGCCCAGGTGCGGGCCAAGCCCATCAAACCCGCCTTGGTGGCCGAATACACGCTGCGGGTGGCCAAACCCACCGCCGCGCGCGAGGACAGCAACACCACGCGGCCGAATTGTTGGGCCTGCATGGTGGGCAAGGCAGCTTGCACCATTTGAATGGCGCAGGCCAGATGCAGCTGGGTCAGATCGTCCAAGTCGCTCAAGCGCACATCGGGCAACAAAGCCGCGCGGATCAATCCCGCGTTGTGCACCACGGTGTTGATGGGCCAGTCGCGCACCACTTGTTGCAACACCTGGGCGGTGGCCTGGCGGTCGAGCAAGTCCACCTGCACGGCATGCAATTTCGGGTGGTGCCAGGTTGGGGCTTGGATGTCCAAGGACACCACCTCGCAGCCTTGCGCCAAGAGTTGTTCGCACACAGCGCGGCCAATGCCAGCGCTGCCACCACTGACCAAGGCCACTTGGCGCAAGCCCGGTGCGGGAGCCATGCTCAAGCGGCGTGCTCCACCAAGGCCAAGACGCGCAAGGGGCTGCCACTGCCTTTTTGGATTTTCAAAGGCGGGCTCAAAATCAGGGCGCCCGTGGGCGGCAATTGGTCCAAATTGGCCAAGCATTGCAAACCATAGCGGCCCGCACCATGCATGTAGTAGTGGCACGGGTAAGGAGGGCGCAGGTGATAGCCCTGGCCGGCATCGGTGCCAATCGCCTCGGACCCAAAACCCAAGACATCGCGCTGATCAACCAAGAACCGCACCGCCTCGGTGCTGGGGCCGGGGGTGTGCTGGCCGGTTTCGTCAAAGTTTTGATAAGCCTCAGGGTCGCTGCGCTGCGACCAGTCGGTGCGCATCAGCAACCAAGCGCCGGCGGGGATGCGGCCATGCTGGGCCTCAAATGCCAGCAAATCGTCCACCGTCAACAGGTAGTCGGGGTTTTGCGCCACTTGGGCCGAACAGTCGACCACGCATGCTGGGGCCACGAAATGCTGCACCGGAATGGTGTCGACCGCGTTGTTGGGCAGATCGCGCCCAGATATCCAATGGATGGGCGCATCAAAGTGGGTGCCGGTGTGCTCGCCACAGGAGAAGTTATTCCAATACCAACCGGGGCCGCGCGCGTCGTAGTTCGACGCCTCTTCGATGCGAAACGGCCAGCACTGGCCCATCTCGGGGGGCAGCGCAATTTGCGGAAAGTCGGGGGTGAGGGTTTGGGTCAAATCGATGACCTCAATGCGCCGCGTGCGCATGGCTTCGACCAGGGCGCTCAGCAAAGGGGCTGTGGTGGCCATGCTCATGTGCCCCCCGCTGCGATCTCGCGCTCCAACACCTTGGGGTTTTCGCGCCAGCGCTGCAACCACTCTTGGGCCACGTCACCGGGGTAGACGTCTTCCGTGCCATCGCGCAGGGCTTTGATCACGGCACTGGCCAAACCATCTGGGGCGATTTTGGGGGGCGGCATGTTTTGGTTCCATTCATCGTCAATGGGGCCAGGAAATACGTTGATGACACGAATGCCGGCGGGTCGCATCTCGGCGCGCAAGCATTGCGACAAGGAATACGCCGCGGCTTTGGAGGCGGAATAGGTGCCGTGTGAAGGAAAGTTGGACAAAGCATAGATCGACAACAAGTTCACCCAGGCGCAGGCGTGGGTCACGCCATCGGCAGCGCGCCCTTGCAAAGCCGGCCCCAAGGCCTGGGACAAGCGCAACAAGCCCAAATAGTTGATCTCCATTTCCATGCGCGCCACATCGGTACCGGTGCGGTTGCCAATGCCGTGGCTGCGGTGCACCTCGGCATTGTTGATCACGATGTCGACCTTGCCACCGATCTCACCGGCCAAGGTGATAACAGAACGCTCGTTGCTCAGGTCCAGCGGCAGCATGGTGACTTGTGGGATCGCGGCAAGTTCTGCCAAGCCAGGCAACTTTTTCCAGGGCTCGGCATGGCCCACCCAAACGATGTCAGCCCCCGCCTTGACCAAGGCGCGCACCAAAGCTTGGCCCACCGGGGTTTTCCCGTCGGTGACCAGGGTCTTGCGGAACTTGGGGTCGCTGCCCATTTCGCGCAGCATTTTGTCGTCGGCCATGTGTTCGCTCTCTTTCTCAGGGAAACCTATCAACACCGCTTGCCCCGCCCGGTCCAAGCGTGCACCCACGCGCAAGCGGCATGGGGCCTCGCCAACCTCGCTGTGCAAATGCACCATCACCGATGGCCCCGCGTCCAACGCCACCATGCCCAAACGCCAAGGCAAGCGCTCGCGAAAAAACAAGTCATTGCTGTGGTGCAAGGTGGTGCTGGCCAGCAACTGGCCGTCACCCGATTGGGCGCGCCACTTCAGCCGCGGGGACACGCAGTGCACACAGGCCTCGCGCGGTGGGTACTGAACACTGTCGCAGTCTTGGCACACCTGCAACTCAAATCGGCCTTCAGCGGCGGCAGCGGTCAGGCTCAGGGCCACCCGGCTGCGCGCCGATGGCGGCAGGTTCATTTGCGGGGTGCGCAAAATCGGGTTTTTGCGCGCCGGGCGCATCAGCGGCATGGTCATGCGGGCCGCCCCAACAACACCGCACCGGTGCACAAACAGCGGTCGTAGGTGACCATGCCAAAACCGGACACCAAGCCCAGTTGCGCACCCGGCACCGCACGTTCGCCGGCCATGTCACACAACTGGCGAAGCGCCTCGACCATGCCAATGAAGCCACCCGCCGCACCAGCTTGACCGACCGACAGCTGCCCACCGCTGGTGTTGTTGGGAAAGCTGCCATCGTGCGTGAGGCTGTGGTCGCGCACAAACTGCGGGCCCTCGCCCTTGGCACAAAAACCCAGGTCTTCAAATTGCATCATCACGATCACCGGGTAGTCGTCATAGGTTTGCACAAAATCAACCTGCGCTGGCGTGGCATCGGCTTGGGCATATAAATCAGCCAGGTCGCGGCGCCAACCGCCTTGCACCATGATGGGGTCGCTGGCATAGGCATTGTGCCGTTCGATCGCGCCGCGGATGACGGCGTGTGGCAAACCCAAATCTTGTGCCCGCTTTTCGCTCATGACCAAAAAGGCATCGGCGCCCGCACACGGCATGACGCAATCAAACAAATGAATCGGGTCGGAGATGGGCCGCCCCGCCATGTACTCGTCCAGGCTGAGCGGTTTTTTGAACAAGGCGTTGGGGTTTTTCAAGGCGTTGCTGCGCTGGGCCACGGCGATGCGGCCGAAGTCTTCGCGCTGGGCACCATAGGTGCGCATGTAGTTGGCGGTGATGAAGGCAAACACCGAGTTGGGCCCACCTGAACCGTAGGGGTAACTGGCGTCGCGCGCAAAGTGGCTAAAGCTGCCCAAGGTTTGGCGAAATGAATCGACGTGATTGGTGTC
>CAMDJU010000192.1 GCA_945900695.1 Bordetella parapertussis
TGGTGGCGCACCGCGTCGGCAATGGCTTGCGCTTCGCTTAACGCCCAAACGCGGTCTTCTTTGATTTCTTTGTCGTCGGCGTTGGCTTTGTGCGTGGGGTTGAACCATTTGCCCGCATAAGCCCCTGCGGCGGCGGCAAAACTCGCGTGAATTTCCCAGTAGTCGCGGCTGATGAATTTGCGGATCAGCTCTTCGCGCTCGACCACCACCGACAGGGTGGGCGTTTGCACCCGACCGACGGTGGTGAGGAAGAACCCGCCATCGCGGGAATTGAACGCGGTGAAGGCGCGGGTGCCATTGATGCCCACCAGCCAATCGGCTTCCGACCTGCTGCGGGCGGCGTCGGCCAGGCCTTGCATTTGTTTGCTGGTGCGCAAGCTGCCAAAGCCGTCGCGGATGGCTTGCGGCGTCATCGATTGCAACCACAGCCGTTTGACAGGTTTGTCCAAGGGCTTTTTGCCGCCGGCGTATTGCTCGATCAAACGGAAGATGAGTTCGCCCTCGCGCCCTGCGTCGCAGGCGTTGATGATGGCACTCACGTCTTTGCGCTTGGCCTGCTTGACCACCGCGGCCAAGCGCGACTTGGTTTTGTCGACCGGCTTCAAGTCGAAGTAAGGCGGGATGACGGGCAGATGCGCAAAGCTCCACTTGCCGCGTTTGACGTCAAACTCCTCGGGCGCTTGGATCTCCACCAAATGGCCGACCGCGCTGGTGACCACAAAGGTGTCGTTCTCGAAATGATCGTCGTGCTTTTCAAACTTGCCCGCGCTGGGTGTGAGGGCGCGAACGATGTCTTGTGCCACAGAGGGCTTCTCGGCGATGACCAGTGTTTTGCTCATGAAAAATAACTTCCTTGTGGTTCCTTGTGCCTGGGGCATGGCGGGTCATGGCATGACCCTACAATGCGCCTCTCGCACGCGCACGCGCGCGCACGCATGTGCATGTATATAAATTAACAGAGTTTTGACCTTGTCCAAAAATACCTCCGTTTTGCCCCCATCGGGCCGTCGCATTCAAACCCGTCGCTCGGGCGTGCATGGCAAAGGTGTGTTTGCTGTGCAGCCCATCGCCCAAGGCGAGAAGATCATTGAATACGTGGGCGAGGTCATCACCTGGAAAGAGGCCGATCGGCGCCATCCGCACAACCCCAAAGACCCCAATCACACCTTTTACTTTCACCTCGACGACAAACATGTCCTCGACGCCTTGTACGGCGGCAACTCATCGCGTTGGATCAACCACGCGTGCGAACCCAATTGCGAAGCCGATGTGGAAGACAAGCGGGTGTTCATCAAAGCCTTGCGCGACATCGAGCCCGGTGAAGAGCTCAATTACGACTACGGCTTGGTCATCGACAGCCCGCTGACGTCTGAGCTGAAAGCCGAATATGCCTGTTGGTGTGGGGCCCCTAGTTGCCGTGGCACCATGCTGGCCAGCAGCGATGATGAGAAAAAATCGAAAAAGAACAAAAAGAAAAAAGACAAAAAGCGCCAGAAGGCCAAAGACAAGCGCCGCGAACAACGGCGCAAATCCAAAGCAACCGATCAAGGCTAAAGCCCATGTCGGTGTTGCCCCCTTGGAACGACCAGGCGGTGCAAGCCCTCACGAGCAGCGTGCGCCGCCTTTGCCCCGACGCCTGTGTCGAAGTGGTGGCGCAAATCGACTCCACCAATAGCGAGCTGATGCGCCGCGGCCCTGTGCGCGACAACCCGCCCACTTTGTTGGTGGCCTTGTCGCAAACCGCAGGTCGGGGGCGCATGGGTCGGGTCTGGCAGTCACAGGCCCATGCAGGGCTGACCTTTTCTTGGGGCATGCACTTGGCACCCGCCGATTGGTCGGGCCTGTCCTTGGCGGTGGGCTTGGCCTTGGCGGACGCCTTGGACCCAGACGGGCAATGGGGCCTGCGCTTGAAGTGGCCCAACGACCTGTGTTGGTTGAGCGCTGGCACGGTGCGCAAACTGGGTGGCATCTTGATCGAAACCCAAATGGGTGCTGCCAACGCTGAAACACCAGCGCGGCGCTGGTGTGTGGTGGGCGTGGGTTTGAACCTGCGCACGCCAGACATCCAAAGCCCTGGCTTGGCCCCAGTGGGTTGGAGCGAGGTCACCGGTGAGGCTGCGCCCCATGGCCCCGACATCTTGCAAGCCTGCACGGCGGCCTTGGTGCCGGCCTTGCGTGCCTTTGAGCTGCATGGCTTTGCGCCCTTGGCCGAGCGGTTTGCAAAGCGTGATGCTTTGTTGGGCCAAGCGGTGGTTCTCAGTGACGGGCGCCAAGGGACTGCGATGGGCGTGGATGCCCAAGGCGCGTTGATGGTGAAAACCGCCCAAGGCCTGCAAGCGGTGCACAGCGCCGAGGTGAGTGTGCGCCCCACCTCTGCCCAGGAAGTGACCCATGTTTGACCGCCGTGCTGTGGTGTTGCTGTTCTTGTGCGCCAACGTGGCGTTTTGGGTGTGGTCCAACGGCTGGTTGGGCAGCCTGGGTTGGGCGCCGGCCACCGACTCAGAGCCGCAACGGCTGAGCCAGCAGGTCACGCCTTACAAGCTGCAATTGCTCAAAGAAAAAGTCCCTTTCGAGGCCTCAGCCCCCAGCCCCAGCAAACCTTGAGGGCTGCTTTCTGGCGTGCTAACCGTCGCTCAGGGCGGGCGCTGGCGCAGGCTGCGGCTGAGCAACATCACCGGCACCAAGCCCACCAGCACCAGGGCCAGCGAGGGCAAGGCGGCTTCGGCCAAGCGCTCGTCGCGGGCCAATTGGTAGGCCATCACGGCCAAGGTGTCGGTGTCAAACGGGCGCAGCATCAAGGTGGCGGGCAACTCCTTCATCACATCGACCAGCACCAGCAAAAATGCCGCCACCAGCGAGCGTTGCAGCAAGGGCATGTGCACCTTTTGCACCAGGGTGCGCGCCGAGGTGCCCAGCATCCGTGCGCTTTCGTCCAGGCTCACGGGGATGCGGGCGTAGCCACTTTGCACCGACTGCAAAGCCACCGCCACAAACCGCACCAAATAAGCCCACACCAAGCCCAGCACCGTGGCGGTGATCCAGGTGCCCGCTTGGCTGCTGGGCCAGGCTTGTTGCAGCCAGCCCAATGGCAACAACAGGCCCACCACAATCACCACGCCAGGCACGGCGTAACCCAGGCCCGCCCATTGCACCGCCCAGCGGCTGAGCCGGTGGCTGCGCAGGCGCGCTTGGTAGGCCAGGGCCAGGGCCAAGCCCACAGCCAACACGGCGGTCATGGCGCCCAGGCGCAGGCTGTTCCAGGTCCAGTCGACAAAACGCATCCAGGGCAAACCGGTGTCGCCCGCTTGGGCCAGTGCCGTGAGCAGCAGCAGCACGGGTAGAGCAAACCCCAGCAGCACGGGCAGGCTGCACAGAGCCCAGGCCAGGGCAGCATGGGCGCCGTGCAAGCGCAGGGCTTGGGCTTCACTGCCGTGGGTGCCACCGCTGGTGTTGGCAAAGCGCAAACGCGATTGCGCCGAGTGCTCGAGCTTGAGCATCAAGGCCACCAACAACAGCAAACTGGTGGCCAGTTGGGCTGCGGCCACCCGGTTGTCCATGACCAACCAGGCTTTGTAAATGCCGGCGGTGAAGGTTTGCACGCCAAAGTAGCTGGCAACACCAAAGTCGGCCAAGGTTTCCATCAGCGCCAGCGCGGTGCCCGCTGCAATGGCCGGGCGGGCCAGGGGCAGGGCCAGTCGCCAAATGCGCCGCCACAGCGGGGCGCCGAGCAAGCGCGCAGCCTCCATCAGCGGGGTGGCACGTTCGGTCAATGCGGTGCGCGCCAGCAAATACACATAGGGGTACAGGCTCATGCTCAGCACCAAGGCAGCACCCCACAGGCTGCGGATGTCGGGCCACAACGCGCCTTGCAGCCCGGTGGCTTGGCGCAGCCAGATTTGCAAGGGGCCGCTGTACTGCAAAAAGTCGGTGTACGCATAGGCCACCACATAGGCGGGCATGGCCAGGGGCAGCAGCAAGGCCCACTCCAGGGTTTTGCGGCCCGGGAAATCAAACAAGCTCACGGCCAAGGCGGTGCCACTGCCCAACACCACCACGCCAATGCCCACCATCAGGCACAGCAGCACGCTGGTTGCCGCGTAATCGGGCAGCACGGTGTGCGCCATTTCGCGCAACACAGCGGCGCTGTCCACGTCCCATTGCAGCCACGACACCAGCACCATGAGCACGGGCATGAGCAGCAAGGCTGTGACCGCAGCCAAACTGGCGCTGGACAGGGGCAGCGAATAAAGCAAGGGGCGACGCATGAGGGAGCCGATTGTAGGGACGCGCCTTGGGCCCAAAGAGCCTGCCTACAATGCCCAGCATGGCCGTTGACGTCACACAATTGCAGGTGCATTACCGCGGGCGCGAGCTGGCGGCGGTGGCAGGCGTGAGCCTGCGCCTGGCCGCCGGCGAGATGGGCGTGCTGATTGGCCCCTCGGGTTGCGGCAAAACCACTTTATTGCGCGCCATTGCAGGGTTGGAGCCGGTGAGCGCCGGGTCCATCCGCATTGAGCAAGAAACCGTCAGCAGCGCCACGGTGCAAATCGCCCCAGAGCAGCGCCGCGTGGGCATGGTGTTTCAAGACTATGCCTTGTTCCCCCACATGGACGTGGCCACCAACGTGGGCTTTGGTTTGCATGGCTGGCCCAGCGCCCAGCGCCAAGCACGGGTGCAAGAAGTGTTGGCATTGGTCGGGCTGTCATCGTCGGCCCAGCGCTTGCCGCACCAGCTCAGTGGCGGCCAGCAGCAGCGGGTGGCCTTGGCGCGGGCCTTGGCGCCACAGCCGCAACTGTTGTTGCTTGATGAGCCGTTTTCCAACCTCGATGTGGACTTGCGCGAACGCTTGGCCCAAGAGGTGCGCGCCATCCTCAAAGAGGCGCAAACCACGGCCTTGTTTGTGACCCATGACCAAATGGAGGCGTTTGCCGTGGGCGACGTGATTGGTGTCATGTCCGAGGGCCGTTTGCACCAGTGGGGCGACGCTTACAGCCTGTACCACCGCCCGGCCACCCGTTTTGTGGCCGAGTTCATTGGACACGGCGTGTTCACCCATGCCACGCTGCGCCAAGAGGGCAATCAGGTGGTGGTGCAAACCCCTTTGGGCGAGCTCACCGATGTGGCCGAGTTGCCCCTGCCCTGTGCCTTGGCCAGCGGCGAGTGCGATGTGTTGCTGCGCGCCGATGACATCGTGCACGACGATGACGCGCCAGTGAAGGCCGAGATCATGCGCAAATCGTTTCGCGGCTCCGAGTTTTTATACACCCTGCGTTTGCACACCGGCGAGACGGTGCTGGCCCATGTGCCCAGCCACCATGACCACAAAGTGGGCGAGTGGATTGGCATTCGCGCGCAGGTGGACCACGTGGTGACCTT
>CAMDJU010000193.1 GCA_945900695.1 Bordetella parapertussis
GTTTTCAAGCTGGGGTCGATGACTGGAAACAAGGCCATGACAGGGATGCCCAATTTCACGCAATGTTCGGCCACGGGTAGCAACAGGTCCAGGCTCAAGCGCTCGACACCTGGCATGGAGGACACGGTTTCACGCTTTTTGGCGCCGTCAAGCACAAACACGGGGTAGATCAGGTCGTCCACTGTGACATGGTTTTCGCGCACCAAGCGGCGGGTGAAGTCATCGCGGCGCAAACGGCGCAGGCGGGTTTGGGGGAAGGAGGTGTGGAGGTTCATGCTGAAAATTGTGCCTGATGCCCTGCACCCTGTCTGTCGCATGGGCCCTGCAGGTTGACTCGGGAAAACCAGGAGTTTGAATACTTTGTGACTCCAATGCGTTTTCTTTAAGCGTTGAATTTGGCATTAATCTGATAAATTCAATGGCGAGCGGCATGCCGTTCCCCGCTTCACCTCCCTGAGCGGGAGCCGTTTGTTTCAAATGGCTTTGCAGCCCGACCAATAGGTCGGGCTTTTTTTGTGCGAAGTCAAAATGGTTTTGGGCTTGGATCGTGCAAAGCCACCCACTACACTGACGCGCATGCTGTGGATCAAATCATTTCACATTGTTTTTGTGGCCAGTTGGTTTGCGGGCTTGTTTTACTTGCCCCGCATCTTTGTGAACCTGGCGATGGTTCCGGCCGACTCCACCACCGAACGCGAGCGCCTGCTGTTGATGGCCGCCAAGTTGCTGCGCTTCACCACCATTTTGATGGTGCCCGCCGTGGCCCTGGGCCTGTGGTTGTGGTGGGGCTATGGGGTGGGTCAAGGTGCGGCTTGGATGCATGCCAAGCTGGCTGTTGTAGCCTTGGTGCTGGCCTATCACCATCAATGCGCTCGCCAACTGCGCTGGCTGCGCACGGGCACCTCGAACCATGGGCACGTTTGGTACCGCTGGTTCAATGAACTGCCCGTGCTGCTGTTGGTGGTGGCGGTGGTGTTGGTGGTGGTCAAGCCTTTTTGAGTTGCCGATGCCCGCCCAGCGCTTAAAGCCTTTGGCACCGCACTTGGCGGTTGAGGGAAAGGTTCTTGGGGTTGCCTGGGGTGTGGCATGTTGAGGCGGCGGCGCAGCACCGTGGCTTGGCCGTTGACCTGGGCCTATTTGGCTTTGGTGGCTTATGCCAGCCTGTACCCGTTCGGACCCTGGCGCGATCAAGGCTTGAGCACTTGGAGTTTTTTGAGCGCACCGTGGCCGCAGTATTGGGGCGCTTTTGATGTGTGGGCCAATGTGCTGGGTTATGGGCCTTTGGGGTTTTTGGCGGCGCTCAGCGCCACCCGCATGGGCCTGCGCCATCAGGCCTGGTGGCTGGCCAGTGGTGGTGCCGCCGTGGTGTCCTTGTTGATGGAGGGCCTGCAAAGTTATTTGCCTGTGCGGGTGCCATCGGTGGCAGATTTTGGCCTCAACACCCTGGGCGGCTTGCTCGGCGCTTTGCTGGCCCATGGCATGGAACGCTTGGGTGCGATTGACCGTTGGAGCCGGTTTCGTGAGCGCTGGTTCACCGAGGACGCCGCCGGCGGCATGGCTTTGCTGGTGTTGTGGCCCTCGGCCTTGCTGTTTCCGGCCCCTATTTGTTTGGGCCTGGGCCAAGTCGGGTCTCACTTGCGCGCCCAATTGGCGCAATGGCTACAAGCCAGTCCCTTGGGCGCTTGGGTGACTTTTCAGCACCCCCCCACTGCTGCCCTGGGCAACGAAACCTCCTTTTTCCTGGTGCTGATGGGACTTGCTCTGCCTTGCTTGACCGGCTTTGCGGTGATCCGTGGTTTGGGCCAACGGGTCTTGTTTGCTGCGCTGGCCCTGGCCGTGGGCGTGGGTGTGAGCGCGTTGTCTGCGGTATTGACCTACGGACCGGGCCACGCTTGGGTGTGGTTGGATGCGGCCCAGGTCTGGGCTTTGCTAGCCGGTTGGCTGGTGGCGGTGTTGCTGGCTCCGTTGCCCCGCTGGGCACATGCGGGCTTGTTGTTGTTGGGCCTCACGGTGTACCTGACAGTCATCAACCAAGTACCAGAGAGCACTTATGTGACCCTCAATCTGCAGCAGTGGGAGCAGGGCCGCTTCATCCGCTTCAATGGCTTGGCCCAATGGCTGGGTTGGCTTTGGCCGTATGCCGTGTGGGTTTGGGGCTTGGTTTTGCTGTGCCGCATGCCCATCCAGAACAAGTTTCGTTAAGGCTTGGCGCAGATTGGCGTGGGCGGGGATGGTCCCCACCTAAAATCGCGCCATGACCCAAGCCAACTCTTATTACCAACGCCATATCTTTTTCTGCACCAACCAGCGCAGCCATGGAGATGCCAGTTGCACCGACCACCCCGCCCAACAAGCCTTTGACCATTGCAAAGCCAAAGTCAAGCAGGCCCAACTCAATGGCCCTGGCGGTGTGCGGGTCAACAAAGCGGGTTGCTTGGACCGGTGTGCGGGTGGGCCGGTGGCAGTGGTCTACCCAGAAGCCGTTTGGTACACCTTTGTTGACATGGCTGATATTGACGAAATCGTCAGCAGCCATTTGCAAGACGGGCGTGTGGTGGAGCGCTTGGTGTTGCCACCGAACGTGGGCCGCTGACAGGCCATGAACCAGCAAACCCAGCGCCTGATTTTTCAGGGCCAGGCGGGGCGCATGGAGGTGTTGCGCGACGACCCGGTGGGGACGCCCCTGGGCTGTGCCTTTGTGGCCCACCCCCACCCCTTGTTTGGCGGCACGATGGACAACAAAGTGGTCCAGACTTTGGCGCGCGCCCATGTGCAAGCGGGATGGACGGTGTTTCGTTTTAATTTTCGTGGCGTGGGCGCCAGCGAAGGCGTGCACGACGCAGGCCTGGGTGAGTGCGATGATTTGTTGGGCTTGATCGCCCAAGCCGCACCTCAAGGTGATTTGGCCTTGGCCGGTTTTTCATTTGGTTCGTTCGTGGTCAGCCAGGTGCTCCAGCGCCTGCATGGGCAGCGCGAGGTTCGCAGCCTGGTGTTTGTGGGCACGGCGGCTTCGCGTTTCGCGGTCGCCGATATCCCCGCTGATTGGGTGCCACGCTTGCTGGTTTTGCACGGTTTGGACGATGACACGGTGCCGTTGCAAAGCGTGTTGGACTGGGCCAAGCCGCAAAACCTGCCGGTCACCGTGGTGCCGGCTGGGGGACATTTTTTCCATGGCCAATTGCCTCAATTGCGTCGCTGGGTACACCGCCATGTGCAAGCCATGGCCTGGGAGACCGCCGCGGCCGCCACTTTTTCATGAGGACGGAGATGCGCAATAAACTCACTGCATGGTTGACGGCCGGGCTCCTTTGCCTGTTGGGTACCGCTCGGGCACAAGCCCCCGAACCCCCCGAGGTGGCCGCACGCGCTTATTTATTGATTGACTTGACGGCCAACCAGGTGTTGGTGGCCAAAGGGGCCGATCAGCCGCTGGAGCCGGCATCTCTGACCAAGCTGATGAGCGCCTACCTGGTGTTTGACGCCCTCAAAAGCAAAAAAATCAGCCTGGAGCAAACCTTCCCGGTCAGCACCCGGGCGTGGAAAATGCCCGGCTCACGCATGTTCATCGACCCCAAGATGAATGTGCCGGTGGAAGATTTGCTGCGCGGCATGATCGTGCAATCGGGCAACGATGCCACCGTGGCATTGGCCGAAGGGGTGGCGGGCAGTGTCGAGCGCTTTGTCACATTGATGAACGAGCAAGCCAAGGCCTTGGGCATGAAGGACTCGGCGTTTAAAAACCCAGAGGGCTTGACCGAGCCTGGGCACACCACCACTGCCAATGACTTGGCGCTGTTGGCGGGTCGTTTGATGGCCGACTTCCCTCAGTACATGGGTTATTACGCGCTCAAAAAATACCGTTATCCCGGCACACCTGCCGCCAATGAAAACAACCGCAATTTGCTGCTGTTTCGCGACCCATCTGTGGATGGTTTGAAGACCGGTCACACCGAAGCGGCGGGCTATTGCCTGGTGGCCACCGCCCAAAGAACCTTGCCCCAGGTTGGCCCCCGGCGTTTGCTGTCGGTGGTGCTTGGCGCCGCCAGCGAAAACGCGCGCGCCGCCGAATCGCAAAAACTGCTCAATTGGGGCTATACCGCTTTTGAAGCGGTTCGTCTTTTTGATGCCGGCCAGGCTGTGGTGGCACCGCCGGTTTGGAAAGGCCGCGAAGCCGAGGTCAAGTTGGGTTTGACCCGACCCATCGTGGTCGCTTTGCCCGCTGGTCAGTTGGCGCGCATGACCACCCAGGTGGCGCGCCCCGACCCCTTGGTCGCCCCGATTGCTCGCGGGCAGTCGATTGGCCAGTTGCAGGTTTTGTTGGACCAAAAGGTGTATGCCGAGATCCCCTTGGTCGCCCTGGGTGGCGTCGAACAGTCGGGTGTGTTGGGGCGCGCATGGGACGCGATAAGGCTCTGGATCAAGTAGTGGGCGCATGCAAACATTTTGTGCCGTGGCGATTTTGCAAAGCCAAAGGCATGGCCCGCCGCTGTTGATGGCGGCCTGACCCGGGTGCGGTCGTTTCAGTCTAGTTTGTCATCTGGCCACAACAATGCTATAGTCTTGGGCTTTTCGGGTCTTTCGTAGAGAAGGGCCCTTTTTGTGTTTCAGACGTTGAGGGACGTTTTCCATGCCAACCATTAATCAACTCGTGCGCCACGGACGGGAAGTCGAGAAATCGAAATCCAAGAGCCCGGCCATGCAAAACTCGCCCCAACGGCGCGGCGTTTGCACACGCGTGTACACCACCACACCCAAGAAGCCCAACTCTGCGCTGCGCAAAGTGGCCAAGGTTCGTTTGACCAACGGCTTTGAGGTGATTTCTTACATCGGCGGCGAAGGCCACAACCTGCAAGAGCACTCTGTGGTGCTGGTGCGCGGCGGTCGTGTCAAAGACTTGCCCGGTGTGCGCTACCACATCGTGCGCGGTTCGCTCGACTTGCAAGGCGTTAAAGACCGCAAGCAGTCGCGCTCGAAATACGGCGCCAAGCGGCCCAAGAAAACCTGATCTTCGGATCGGTGCCTGGCGCGAACCGGCCACAACAGGTTCAAGGTGCTCATGGCGTCAGGCAGATGCCGCGAGCGTAGTGACCCCAAGCACAGATGTCCTGTGTGGGTCGAGTAAGTGAAGGGTGTTATCGCCTTTCGAGATCGCTGAAAAGTGATCAACTGAAGCAACAAGGAAGAAAAATGCCACGTCGTCGCGAAGTCCCTAAACGTGAAATCCTGCCAGACCCCAAGTACGGCAATGTCGAGTTGTCCAAATTCATGAACGTGATCATGGAAGGCGGCAAAAAGGCGGTTGCAGAGCGCATCATTTATGGCGCATTGCTGCAAATGGAAACCAAGTCTGGCAAAGACCCGGTTGAGCTCTT
>CAMDJU010000194.1 GCA_945900695.1 Bordetella parapertussis
AACGCTGCGAGCATGAACCAAATCGACACCTGGAAATAGCTCAATAAACTCATTGATGCTGACGCCATCTTCAAGATTTTCGAACAAGGCAACCACTGGAACACGAGTTTCACGAAACACCCAGGCACCGCTGACCAAATCAGGGTTGAGTTCCACAGAAGGACAAGAGCTCCAATCAATCATGCCCCAATGTTAGTGCCCCAAAGGATTCAAACAATCAGTACGCTGCGTAACGTGGGGGGCAGTTGATGGGTATTGATGGAACGAGCTCTCTTCCGGACTCGAGAGATGAACAATGGTCCGCGGCTTGTTGGTGAGGGCGCGGTAGGATCACCCCATGAAAAACATCCTCCAACTCTCTCTATCGATATTGGCTTTGATCTTCGCTGTCACGGCAAGCGCACAGCCCTTTCCAACCAAGCCCATCAAGATCGTCGTCCCCTTCCCCGCTGGTGGGACCGTGGATTTTTTTGCGCGGGTCATCAGCACCAAGCTGTCGGAAGCTTTAGGCCAATCGGTTTTGGTTGAAAACCGAGCAGGGGCAGGCGGCAACATCGCGGCCGAGGCCGTCGCAAAAGCCGCCCCAGATGGCTACACGCTGCTGATGGGCTCTGAAATCATTGCGATCAACACGTCGCTGTACAGCAAAATTGGTTATGACCCGGTGAAAGACTTGGCGCCCATCACCTTGGTTGGTACCGTCCCCAACATTTTGATTGTTCACCCCAGCTTGCCCGTCAACTCGGTCAACGACTTGATCGCCCTGGCCAAAAAAACACCTGGGAAGATTTCTTTTGCCTCCACGGGCCAAGGCACATCCACCCACCTGTCTTCTGAGCTGTTCAAGCTCATGGCCAATATCGATATGCTTCACATCCCCTACAAAGGCGGCCCACCCGCGATTGCCGACTTGATCAGTGGACAGGTGAACATGATGTTCATCAACATGCCCACTGGCATTACGCATGTGCGGTCTGGCAAAGCCAAGATCATTGCTGTGAGCAGCATCAAACGGGTGTCACAACTGCCTGATGTGCCCACCGTAGACCAAGCGGGTGTCAAGGGCTTCGAGACGTCCGCATGGTCTGGGCTTTACGCCCCAGCGGGGACACCGGTGGACATCATCAACCGACTCAATGCGGAAGTTGTCAAGATACTCAAACAACCGAGTGTGCGGGAACAACTGATGGCCCAAGGTGCAGAGCCGGTGGGGGACTCGCCAGAAAAGTTCAGCCGCTTCACGCTGGCAGAAATCAGCAAGTGGGCAAAGATCATCAAAATTTCTGGGGCCAAAGTTGATTGAAAACCAGTGCGACATCACCCCCGCCGTTTTGGCCGAGCTCGAGCGCGCCCAGGACCCTCGGTTTCGCGAGATCATGGGTGCGGCCGTGCGCCATTTGCACGCCTTTGTGCGAGAGGTGAAGCTCACTGAGCCTGAATTTCAGCTGGCCTGTGCCACCATCGCCAAGTTGGGGCAAGCCACCACGCCCTCACACAATGAGGTGGTGCTGGCCGCAGGCTCGCTGGGCATTTCGGCCCTGGTCTGCCTGCTCAACAACGGCGACCACGGCCAGACCGAAACCACCGCCAATTTGCTCGGCCCGTTTTGGCGCGCCGGTGTGAGCGTGATGCCCAATGGGTCATCGATCGTGCGCTCACCCACCCCTGGCACCCCTTTGTATGTCAACGCCTGGGTCAAAGACCGCGATGGCCAACCGGTGGCTGGCGCTGAGGTGGATGTGTGGCAATCTTCCAGCGAAGGTTTTTACGAAAACCAAGACCCCGCACAGGCCGACATGAACCTGCGCGGTAAGTTTGTCACTGACGCGGCCGGCCATGTGTTCTTTCGAAGCATCAAACCTGCGGGATATCCCATTCCGGTGAACGGCCCTGTCGGTGCACTGCTGCGCGCCCAGGGGCGCCACAACATGCGTCCGGCGCACATCCACTTTATGCTGGTCAAGCCGGGCTACAAAACCCAGTTTTCACAGGTGTACTCCAGCGACGACCCCAACCTCGAGACCGATGTGCAATTTGCCGTGACCCATAAGCTCGTGGGCACCTATGTGCTGCATGAAAACGCCCCCGCCCCAGATGGCGAAGTGGCGAGCCCTTGGTATTCTCTGGACTACACCTTCACCATTGAACCAGGCGCATCGAATCTGCCACGTGCGCCCATCACCGGCAAAGCCAGCGGGCCGCGACCCACGCTGGAAGTGCTGAAGCGAACCTGAGCCCGCGCCATCCTTGGCGCAAGGGACCACGCGCCTGGCGTACGCCGCCGGTGATGGATGTGCAGGGCAAGTTCTTGCCCACAGAAAAGGTTAAACACCCAACCGGATTCACGCTGAGGGTGAAGCGCGCCTGTGATCAAACAGGCATGTTCACTTTGAAATCAAACACATCCGGCCGGCTGTAGTGACCGGCGTAATCCAAGGCTATTTTTCGGGTGATGATGTCGTTCAAATCCACATCCGCATAAACGATTCCCTCCCCCTGGATGGGCTGGCTGATGACTTGTCCTGAGGGCGCGATGATGGATGCATGACCTTGGTTCAGCAAGCGGTCTAGAAATGCCCTGGGCTCGGCAGTCGCTTGGTACACATCAATGACCTCCTGGGTCAATACGCCGGTGGCATTTAAAACGAAACAACCCATGCTGTAAGCCACGCCACGCGTCATCGTCAAAATGGTCTCGCCCAGGCTGACCACTGGCGACACAAATGCCGGCCAAGCCGCCACATGAACCACCGGGTATTGCGACAACAAGTGATAGACCGCCAATGGGTTTCCATTTTCACCACATATCAACCCGCTGATGCGCCCAAAGGGAGCCTCAAAACTGCTCAAGGTATCGCCATGACCCCCGGTGTGAACGATTTTTTCCGCCAAAGTGGGCAGAAGTTTTTGATGTTTTCCCAGCAGCTGGCCATCTGGGCCTATAAAGATTTGGGTGTTGTACATCGTCCCCGTTGTATCGGGCCGTTTTTCACACACACCGATAACCGCCGTGATGTTGGCTTGCCGACAAGCATCTCCCAGCATGTGGGTGGCTTCGCTGGGGATGACCACCGCGTTTTGAAACAGTTGTTGCGACAGACCCAGGCTGACTTTGTCCGTGGGCGGTCGAACGGAGAACCAGCAGGGATGCGCCGGTATAAAACCCTCGGGAAAAGCAATGACCTGTGCGCCAGCAGCACCCGCTTGCGCAATCAACGCGCACGCTTTTGCAACGCTGGCCTCACGATCCAAGTGCACCGACGCCGCTTGCACGGCAGCCAATTTCAGGCGTGGCAATGTGTCTCCCAATTCAGACTCTCCTGGTGTGACTGAAATGAAGAAAGATCTATCCGTTCAACTGGCCGCCAAGTTGCGCTCAATCGGGCGTGATGCCCGCACGCTTGACGGCCAAGCCCCATTTCACGATCTCTGTGCGAATGAACTCTCCAAACTGTTCAGGCGTGCTGCCCACAGGCTCAGCCCCCGCTGCGACCAGTGTTTCGCGAATATCGGACAAGGCCAAAACCTTCTGAATCTCTTCGCTCAACCGTTTGACCACCGCAGGTGCGGTGCCAGCGGGTGCGACGATGCCCGTCCAACCCGTGACGTTGACACTGGGAAAACCTGCTTCACTGGCCGTTGGAATGTCTGACACGGCACTGGACCGTTTGGGCTGCCCCACCATCAGTGCTTTCAACTTGCCCGCCTTGATCTGCGGCAACAACGCAGGCATGGTGCCGAAAATAAAGTCGACCTGGCCGCCGATCAGATCTGTCAAGGCCGGCGCCTCGCCCTTATAGGGAACATGCAACATACTGACCCCACCGGCACCGGCCAACAGCTCGGCCGCCAATTGCGACTGATTGCCAATGCCTGCCGATGCAAACTTGATGGCGCCTGGCTTGGCTTTGGCTGCGGCCACCAAGTCGGCTGCCGTTTTGTGCGGCGCATTGGCGGGTACCACCAGTAAAAAAGCAATCGAGGTGGTTTGTGTCACCGGCACAAAGTCTTTGAGGGTGTCGTAGGGAACCTTTTTGTAGACGTGCTGGTTGATGGTCAAGGCGCTGGGTGACGTCATCAAAAAAGTATGCCCATCTGTGGCGCGCATCACCGCTTCCGCGGCAATCATGCCGTTGGCACCAGCGCGGTTATCAACGACCACCGCCTTGCCCAGCGAATCGGATAGTTTTTGTGCGAGCAAGCGGGCTGCGATATCGATGCTGCCCCCAGCGGACTGCGACACAATCAATTTGACGGGCTGGGTCGGCCAGGGTGCGGTTTGAGATGTGGCCATGCTAGAGGCCATACAAAGGATCAGGGTCAAAAGGTACTTCATCAGGGGCTTTCAGTCAGGTCAGGGAAGAAAAGGGAGCAGCTTTGAAACATCAGGGCAAGCGTGCAAATTCAACACAGCGTTTCTCAGTTCGCTGGCCGCCGACTCGCCCCATAAAGGGATTGCCATGTCATTGAATTTGCGCTGCAGCGATTCGGCGGAATGGGGGCGGTCCGGCTCACCGCTGGTGATGGTGCACTGGCCATGAAATTGCTCCCCACCTGTGGTTTTGAGGCTCAAATCCACCCTTTGTTGCGTGGGGTACTCGGCAGAAAAAGCGGGCTCTTCCACCACCCGTATCTTGCTGGCCAAATTCACGATGCGCGGGTCATTCACTGCCGCATCACCAAAGGCGTCTAAGCCCGACCTTTCGCCCACCATCAGCGTGGCCAGGGCAAAGGGTATGGAAAAGCGTGCGCCAAACCAGTCTTTCGGGCGCTGTGTGGACAGGTAGGCGGCCAAGCGGTACGCGCGCACCTCCATGTCGGCGACTTCATCGATGGAAATGGTGCGAGGGGCTTTCGCCTGAAGGTCATGCAATGCATCGATGGCTGAGTGCACATACCGTGCCGTCGGGTACAGCTTGAGGTAACCCTCTGTCAATAACCATCGTTGCCCGAGGTCTTGAACCGCCACCTCACCTTGAAACCCATCGCCCAACACCAAGCTGAATGTGGTGTTGACGCCGTCGCTGGGGCCGGTAAAGCCAGACTCGACCAACCGCACCGCCATTTGGCCCATGTATCCGCTGTGCCCGGCATACCAATTGCGCACCGTAGCACCATCGAGCATGGTGTGCCGGTTGGTGGCCACGCAACTGGAAGCGGCCAAGCTGGCCAAATTGCGATATTCAGACACTGGCAAATGCAGCAATCGGGCCGTTGCCAATGCGGCACCCACCACGCCAAATGTGCCATGGGGGTTGATGATGAGTTTGATTTGGGTGGCCATGCCAATGCGGGCCACCACCTCATAGCTCAGTGCCACCGCCGTGAGAAATTCGCGCCCGCTCAAGCC
>CAMDJU010000195.1 GCA_945900695.1 Bordetella parapertussis
GGCCCGGTGCCGGCATCGCGCAAAGCCTTGGAGCGTGCTGGCTGGAAAGCCTCGGATGTGGATTTGTTTGAGCTCAATGAGGCCTTCGCGGCCCAGGCCTGTGCCGTCAACCAATCTTTGGACATCGATCCATTGCGCGTGAACGTCAATGGCGGGGCCATTGCGATTGGCCACCCCATTGGTGCATCAGGTTGCAGAATTTTGGTGACTTTGTTGCACGAAATGCAGCGCAGCTCCGCCAAAAAGGGCTTGGCGGCCTTGTGCATTGGTGGGGGCATGGGCGTGGCACTGACACTTGAGCGCTGATTTTTGATCACCATTTAAATTTCATTGAAACCAATAGGAGAGACAACAACATGGGTAAAAAAGTAGCTTACGTCACAGGCGGCATGGGTGGGATTGGAACCGCCATTTGTCAGCGTTTGCACCAAGACGGTTTTGTGGTGATCGCTGGCTGTGGACCCACCCGCGACTTCACCAAATGGCTGGATGAGCAAAAAGCCATGGGCTTCAACTTTTATGCGTCGGTGGGCAATGTGAGCTCATGGGAGTCGACGGTGGATGCTTTCTCCAAGGCCAAATCTGAGCATGGCCCGATTGACGTGTTGGTCAATAACGCCGGTATCACCCGCGACCGCATGTTCCTCAAAATGACCCGCGATGACTGGGATGCTGTGATCGATACCAACCTGAACTCCATGTTCAACGTGACCAAGCAAGTGGTGGGCGACATGGTCGAGCGCGGTTGGGGTCGCATCATCCAAATCAGCTCGGTCAACGGCGAAAAAGGACAAGCTGGGCAAACCAACTACTCTGCTGCCAAGGCGGGTATGCATGGCTTCACCATGGCCCTGGCCCAAGAGCTGGCCAACAAAGGCGTGACGGTCAACACCATCAGCCCGGGCTACATTGGCACGGACATGGTCAAAGCCATTCGCCCAGAGGTGTTGGAGAAGATTGTCAACACCATTCCCGTCAAGCGATTGGGTGAGCCCAGTGAAATTGCATCCATCATTGCCTGGTTGGCGTCCAACGAAAGTGGCTACTCCACAGGCGCTGACTTCTCGGTCAATGGTGGTCTGCACATGGGCTGATGCTGGTGTCACCTGGGCTTTGAACACGTGACCGTGGGCAAGCCTTTCACCCTATCGGTGGCGCCGATGATGGATTGGACGGATAGACATTGCCGTTACTTTCATCGTTTGCTCACGCGTGATGCCTGGTTGTACACCGAGATGGTGACCACAGGGGCTTTGCTGCATGGGGACGTGGCCAGGCACTTGGACCATGACCCCGCTGAGCATCCGCTGGCCTTGCAAATCGGCGGCAGTGAACCGCACGATTTGGCCAAGGCGGCCCAATTGGGGCAGCGCTGGGGTTACCGTGAAATCAATTTGAACTGTGGTTGCCCCTCTGAGCGAGTGCAGCGCGGGGCATTTGGCGCTTGTTTGATGGCCGAGCCCGCTTTGGTGGCAGATGGCGTCAAGGCCATGCAAGACGCCGTTGATGTGCCCATCTCAGTCAAGCACCGCATTGGCTTGGATGGGGATGAGTCCACCATGATGCTGATGGACTTTGTGGGCCAATTGCACGCCGCAGGATGTCAGATGTTCATTGTGCATGCCCGCAACGCCTGGCTCAAAGGCTTGTCGCCCAAACAAAATCGCGAGGTCCCACCGTTGCGGTATGGGGTGGTTTTGCAGTTGAAAAAACACTTCCCTGATGCCCAATTTGTCCTCAATGGGGGCATTCAAACCATGGCCGATATGAATGCCCACGCCGATGGCGTTGACGGCATCATGGTGGGGCGTGCGGCTTACCACAACCCTTGGCTGTTGAGCCATTGGGATGCATGGTTGGGCGGTCGCCGCAACGCAGGAGCAGGCGGGTCTGGAGACGCGGTTCTACCAAACCCTGCAGACAGCGAAGCGCAGCGCAATGAGGTCGAGTTCGCCATGGTGGAATACATGGCGGACCCAAAGCGCTGCGGCGGTGCGCATTGGTACAGCGTGGCCAGGCACATCTTGGGTTTGCGCCATGGATTGCCGGGTGCGCGTTTGTGGCGGCAGGTCTGGAGCGACCACCGATTGAAGGATCGGCCCGTGATGGATGTGTATCGCTTGGCCCAAGCGGCTTTGCAACGCCACGCATTGGTTTGAATATGCGGCCCGAGCAACGCTTGTTATGGGCCCAGGTTTTGGTCTGGTTCATTCCAGCCTTGTGGGCGGTCAATTACTTTTGTGCCCGATTGGCCCCTGGGGTGGTCGATCCGCACATTTTGGCGCTGGGGCGATGGGCCATTGCTGGGCTGATTTTGGGTGCCTTGGCCCGCCATGAAATTTGGCAAGCCCGAAGACAAATTTGGTCAGATCGATGGCAGTACCTCGCCTTGGGCGCTTTGGGCATGTTGGTTTGTGGGGCTTGGGTTTATTGGGGGGCACAAACCACTTCTGCCATGAACATTGCCTTGATCTATGCGGCCGCGCCGGTTTTGATCGCCTGGGGCTCGGCCATTTGGTTGGACGAACGCATGCGCCTCCGTCAAATGTGGGGCGTGGCCCTGGCCTTGGTGGGCGTGGTTCATGTGGTGGTCAAAGGCGATTGGGTGGCGCTGGCGCGGATCCAGTGGGTGGTGGGCGATGGATTGATCATTGCCGCCACCGTTTCTTGGGCCGCCTACGCCTTGCTGCAAAAAAAATGGGTTTGTACCTTGTCCTCTACCGCTCGATTGGCATGCATTTGCGCAGGTGGGGTGATCACTTTGTTGCCATTTGCGGTTTGGGAGGGCATGCAACCCCAGATGCCCCCTTGGACTTGGTATGCAACGGCGCTGTTACTGGCAGTGGCCTTGGTGCCAGGCATTGGGGCCTATTGGATTTACGCCTGGGCGCAGAAAACTTTGGGGGCCAGTCGAACCAGCATGACCCTTTATTTGGGTCCTTTGTGGGGGGGCTTGGTGTCCTGGGGTTTGCTGGGTGAGTCTTTGGGTTGGCACCATGCGGTGGGCAGCTTGTTGATTTTGCCCGGTGTGGCGCTGGTGGTTCAACCGACAGCGGTGGCCAAAACCACTTGAGGTGGCGTGCTTTGCGGCACATGCGCATCTGGGCTGGCAGCCTCCAAGCCATTGGCAAAGTGCGCTTGCATGGCTTGTCTGCTCATGGTGGGGTTGCGCGCCGCCAGGGCTTGCATCAGGGTTTGGTGTTCACGCAAAGACTCCTCCACCCGACCAGACTTCAACAATGAATTTTGGCGGTTGAGCTTCATCACTTTGCGCAGATCAATCACCATTTGCGTGCGCCATTTGTTTTGACCGATTTCCAACAGGCGCATGTGAAACCGCTCGTTGATTTCAAAAAAGGCGGCACGGTTTTGGACTGCTTGCGCCAGCTGTCTGTGCAGACTTTGCAGCTCCTCCATGTCTTCCGGTCGTGCCCATTGAGCCACCTGGGCCGCAGCATCGGATTCCAGCAGCGACAGCAGGTGGTAGACATCGTTCAAATCTTTGTCGCTGACTTCAGTGACGTAGGCGCCTCGGCGCATCTTCATGGTGACCAAGCCTTCGGTGGCCAACACTTTGAGCGCTTCACGCAAAGGCGTGCGGCTGATGCCGTACTCTTGCGAGATCTTCATCTCATCGATCCAACTGCCTGGTATCAGCTCACGGGTAAAAATACGCTGGCGCAGACGTTCTGCCACCTCCTCGTACAAGGCGTGCCGGCCCAGGTTTTGATCATTGCTCATGGTGATGATTGTAAGCCTTGAAGAATATTTTGAATTCATAATTATGAATGATATGATTCTTTAACGCCACACATCTTGCCCAACAGGGTGCAAGTCCACCAAGGTCAGCCCATGAAAAACCCCTCAGAATCCAATGGTGAGTCCCATTTTGCGCAATGGGAAAAGGCCGCGGCCAAATCTGCCCCCGGTGGGCGGGTCGGCGATTTGAATTGGCGCACCCCCGATGGGATCACTGTCAAGCCCTTGTACACGGCAGAAGATGTGCAAGGCTTGCCCCATGCAAACACCTTGCCCGGTTTTCCGCCTTATGTGCGCGGCCCCCAGGCCACCATGTATGCCGTCAGGCCGTGGACCATTCGGCAGTACGCGGGTTTTTCCACCGCGCAAGAGTCCAATGCCTTTTACCGACAAGCCCTGGCCGCCGGGGGGCAGGGGGTGTCTGTGGCTTTTGATTTGGCCACCCACCGGGGGTACGACTCTGACCATCCGCGTGTCACGGGGGATGTGGGCAAAGCGGGCGTGGCCATTGACTCGGTCGAGGACATGAAAACATTGTTTGACCAAATCCCACTGGACAAAGTGTCCGTGTCCATGACGATGAATGGCGCTGTGTTACCCGTGTTGGCCGGGTATATCGTGGCCGCCGAGGAGCAAGGCGTCAAGCCAGAGCAGCTCAGCGGTACGATTCAAAACGACATCCTCAAAGAGTTCATGGTGCGCAACACCTATATCTATCCCCCTGAGCCGAGCATGCGCATCATTGGGGACATCATTGCGTACACGGCTGAGCACATGCCCAAATTCAACTCGATATCCATATCGGGTTATCACATGCAAGAAGCCGGGGCCAACCAGGCCCTGGAATTGGCCTTCACCTTGGCCGACGGCAAAGAATATGTGAAGACCGCCATGTCCAAGGGCTTGGATGTGGATGCTTTTGCTGGGCGATTGTCTTTTTTCTGGGCGATCGGGATGAACTTTTACCTGGAGATCGCCAAGATGCGGGCGGCCAGGCTGATCTGGTGCCAGATCATGCAGGGATTTGGGGCGAAAAATCCCAAAAGTTGGATGCTGAGAACCCATTGCCAAACCTCTGGCTGGTCGCTCACCGAACAAGACCCCTATAACAACATTGTGAGAACAACGGTGGAGGCCATGGCGGCTGTTTTTGGTGGTACCCAGTCGCTGCACACCAATAGCTTTGACGAAGCCATTGCCCTGCCCACAGAGTTCAGCGCCCGCATCGCGCGCAACACGCAACTCATCATCCAGGAAGAAACGCACATCACCAAAGTCATCGACCCGTGGGCGGGCAGCTACATGATGGAAAAGCTGACCCAGGACATGGCCGATGAAGCCTGGAAAATCATCCAAGAAGTGGAGGCCATGGGGGGCATGACCAAAGCGGTGGATTCTGGTTGGGCCAAGCTCAAAATTGAAGCCGCTGCGGCAGACAAGCAAGCGCGCATCGACACGGGACAAGACGTCATCGTTGGCGTGAACAAATACAAGTTGGCTTCTGAGGATGTGGTGCAGACCCGTGACATTGACAATGTCAAGGTGCGCGAAGGCCAAATTCAACAATTGATCGCCATCAAAGCGAAAAGAG
>CAMDJU010000196.1 GCA_945900695.1 Bordetella parapertussis
GCCGAACGCCGCGACGTGTTGCCCTTGGCCAAGCGCTGAAGCCCCACCCCGCTGCGGCGGGGTTTTTTGTGCCTCCCTTTTGCCGTGCAGGATCACCATGACCGACTATGTCCCCTCTCCCGAGTTGCAAGCCCGCGTGGTGGCCCGTCGCGGCCAGTTACACGCCTTCTCCCACATGGCGCCCCAGCGCACCGCCTTGGTCGTGGTAGACATGCAAAACGCCTTTGTCAAAAAAGGCGCTGGCCATGCGTGGATTCCGGCGGCAGCGGACACTTGTGGTGCCATCAACCGTTTGGCAGAGGCCTTGCGCCACAAAGGGGGCACCGTGGTGTGGATCCTCAACACATTCACCGAAGAGTCCTTGCAAAGTTGGTCGCACTTTCACGAAAACCTCTCCTCCCCCGCAGGCCTGAAACTGCGCAGCGAAACCATGTCTGCGGGACACATGGGACACGCTTTGTACAGCGATTTGAAAACCGAGGCCAGCGATTGGCATGTGCCCAAAACCCGCTACAGCGCCTTCATCCAAGGGGCCAGCGACTTGCACGAGCGCTTGCAAAAAGAGGGCATTGACACTGTGCTGATTGCCGGTACAGCCACCAATGTGTGCTGCGAATCCACCGCCCGAGACGCCATGATGCTCAACTACAAAACGGTGATGGTCTCCGATGCGTGCTCAGCCTTCACGGCGCAAGAACACGCGGCCAGCCTGGATTCGTTTTTGCTGAACTTTGGCGACGTGCAAACCACCGAAGAGGTGATGACCCTGCTGCGCGCCAGCCAACACTGATCAGCGCAAACCTGCCGCTGATTGGTTGGCGCATATCCAACCACTGGCAAAGGCGCTGAGCAAGCCATTTCCCGACAAATAACCCCACACCGCATTGCCAGATACGCCGCGCGCCGCGCCGCCGCCGGCAAACACATTGGGCCAGGGCTGACCTTGCTGCGACAAGACCTGACATTGGGCATTGATGTCCAAACCACCTTGGGTGTGAAACAGCGCGCCCGTCACCTTGAGCACATGGAAAGGGGCTTGCAGCACCCGCCCAATGCGCCGACCCCAGGCATCGACCTCACCGGGGACCATGGCCGCCAAAGTGGCCGACAAGCGCGCCGGGTCGCAGCCCACCCATTGGGCAATTTGCGCGATGTCAGCGCTGGAGCGCACCGCACCGGCAGCCTGGGCATCGCGAAAATCAGGGAAATCTTGGGCAAAGCGCAAGATCGGGTCATCAAACACGCACCAGGCCATGCCGCCGGGCTGGGCCAATACTTGGGTGGCGGCCTCGGAATAACCTTGGTTTTCATCGTGGAAGCGATCGCCATTTTGGTTGACCTGGATGCCTCCCTCCATCATCAAACCCCATGAGACCAGCGCACCTTGTGGCATGGCCCAAGAGCCATGGCCTTGGTAAGCACCCATGTCGGACAATCGGGCCCCCATTTGTTGGCCCCAGGCAATGGCGCTGCCGTCGTTGCCGGTGTGACCGGCAAACACCGCGTCGGCCATCTCGGGCAACCACTCGCGCAACATGGCGGGGTTGCCCCCAAACCCATTGCAGGCCAAGACCAAGGCTTGGCAGGCCAGATATTCCATCTGACCATCGGGTCGCTCATAGCCCACCCCCAACGCATGGCCCTGTGGGTGCAGCCACAACTCGCGCACCGTGGCCTGGGTCAGCACATCCACGCCTTCGCGCTGGGAAATATTTTGCAACTGGGCCATCAAGGCGGCACCGGAGCGCTCAGGGGTGGAATGCATGCGCAAAGCCGAGTGACCTGGGTAACGGAAACCGGTCAACACCTCCAACTGCAAGCCCAACTCAACCAAGCCATCGATGGCTTGCGCCACGGCTTGCGCATAGGCCTGCACCAAGTGGGGGGCCGCATCACCATGGGCCTTGGCTTGGATGTCTTGTTCAAACAGCGCCACAGTGTCTTCAATGCCTTGTGCGCGCTGCACCTGCGTGGCCGCAGCCGGAATGAAGCCTGAGGAGAGCGCCGTGGAGCCTGTGGGCTGCTCATCGCGCTCGAGCACCACCACCGCCACGCCAAGTTGGCGCAAACGAATGGCACACACCTGGCCGCATGCGCCGCCACCCACCACCGCCACGGCCACCTCTGGGCAGCCCTCTGGCATGTGATTTGAAGTCACGACGCGAACTGGGTTTGACATGCTGTTCTCCAAGGTAGAGGGGCTCAAAGCCCGAGGTAGCGGCGCTTGAACTCGGGGTCAAGCGCCAAATCTTGGGCTGCGCCTTGCAAGGCGACCATGCCGGTTTCTGGGATGTGCGCGGCTTTGGGGCTGGACAGCCAGGCCATGCAAGAGATGATCAACATCAGCACGTCCTGGTTCACCGCATCTTTGAAAAAAACCATGCTCGAAGGCGGTTTGGCGCTCAAACCTCCAAGGTCGAGGGTGCAAACATTTCTTCAACCTGAACCACGCGGTCGGTCAGTCCTTGCTCATGCACATAGCGGGCAATGGTTTCCACCACCGTGCGCGACGCCTTCATGCCATAGGACTTGGGGTCGAGCTTCATGGCATTCGCCCCTGCGGCGTCCATCAAACCGGTGTCGAAATAGTCTTTCAAGGTGTCTGCCGCTTCATGCTCCACTTCTTTTTTGGCCGCCATGAAGCAATGGAATAAATTGAGTGCCAGCCAAGGGTGTTTTTCATACAAATCACGCTTGATGACCACTGTGTGGTTGATCGGGTAAATGCCTGTTTTGGCAAAGTAGCGCCGCCCTTCAGCCCTTGGGTCAGGGAACAGCGGTTGAATGATGGGGTGCGAATTCAAATCGATGGTGCTGCGGTCCACCAGGTTGCGGCTGGTCAGGTACAGCACGGTGGCGTCGAGCTGGTCGTTGAGCAGCATCTCACCGATGTTGGTCTTGGGGTCGATGGTGTTCAAGCGCACGCCCGGTGGTGGCTTGAAGCCAGTGACGCCGCCGTGGCTTTTTTCGGGGGCGCGCTCCATGAACCATTCAATGTCTTGCGCTTGCACGCCAAACTCGTGCGCCAACACACCGCGCGACCACAGCGCGGCGGTTTGCTGGTACTCGGGCACACCCACACGCTTACCGCGCAGGTCTTGGGGCGTGTGGATGCCCTTGTCCGAGCGGATCAATATATTGGTGTGGAAAAACTTGCGCGAGGTGTAGATGGGCAAGGCCACCCAGCTGTTGTCGCCCCGGGCGGTGGCAATGATCAAGGACGACAGCGACATCTCTGACACATCGAAGTCGCGGTATTTCAGTTGGCGCCAAAACATCTCTGAGGGAAAGACCACCGTGGGAATCAGGTTCACGCCTTGCGGGTGGTGCCGCCCTTGGGCGATGGGGCGGGTGCGTTCGTTGTCCGAAAAAGCAATGCTCAGGGTGAGCTTGTCCATGGTGGTGGCCTCTGTGGGTGGTCCTGCGCCGACGGCTGGGTCGGGGTGTGGCCGCATGATAGCGGCGGGATCACAAAGGCCCGTGCGGTGGCGTCACATGCGCTACCCGTTGAGGGCCAGGATCAATAAGACCAGCCCCACCCCAGGTGCAAAGTGGGCATGTTGGTGCTGGGCACATCCATCACAGCATAGGTTGCGGCGTAATCTTTGATCTTGGACTCGGGCACCGTCACATAACGCAGCTTGGCGCTGGCAAACCAGGGGGTTTGGGGTTGGTAGCGCGCGCCAACCGACAAACCCCAGGTGGTGCCCTTGGTGTCGGCATCGATCAAATCCATTTGCCCAAGCGTGCCCCCCACTTGCATCACCCAATCGGTGTTGCGCCACACATCGCGGTCCACTGCCACGGCATAGGTATTTTGCAAGGTGCGCTTGGACAGGGGCAAACTCTGGTTCAAACTGGCGATGCTGACCCCATTAAAAGGCGTTTGCATTTGGCTGATCCACAGCGATACATCCACCGGCCAGCCATTGGGCCGGCGCCAGCCGTAGTTCAAGGAATAGCTCTGACTGGTTCCATATTGGGCGTTAGCGATCAAATTGGTTAAATTGAAAGCGGGAACTGAAAAGGGCTTGGTGTTCACATCCCCCGCAGGCGAGTAACCATATGACAGCTCAAAAAATCTTTTTTTATCCGCGCTGCTGTGGGTTTGCGCTTGGGCCCCCAAGGCCCCACACACCAAGACCACGGCCATGGCATAAGCTTTGTATTTCATTTTGTATCCCTGTGTGAACAATTGAATTCAATTGTGTCACACGAGCTTGGGCCTGAACTCAGGTCAGTGAGTTGTCACCCGCCATGTAGACACTCACGTCCTCAAACAGGCCGCCACGCAGGCGAAAAAAGTTGCAGTTGTGCTTGGTCCAGCGCTCGCCGTGGTGGCCGGTGTTTTCCACCCTGAACTGGCTGGCAATGCGCTGGGGCGCTTGCACCACGTGCACAAAGTCGCCATGCCAAACTTGTGCATAACGGGCAAACAAGCGCTGATACATACCGGCAATCTCAAGATCGCGGCCAACGAAATGCAGGCCATGGGTGGGGATGTGGAACTGGGCATCCGGCACAAACAAGGCCAGTGTGTCGACCAGATCCATGCGGTCGACGGCATCGAAATAAGCCTCGACCAGATCGGTCATTTTCTGGGGTGTCATGGGGTTCCTTGGGGGTTTTGCATCACCTGATTTTGGGCCGCCGTGAGCATGGCTTGCAACATGTCCATGCGTGGGTGCATGGGCGGCGGGTAAGCGCGCACACTGTGGCTCAGGCCCAGGCCCAACAAGCCCAAAGCCGTTTGATAGCTCAAGGGGCCGGGGTTGATGATGGGCACCGGCAAGCGCGGTTGCAAATGGGCGTGGGCCTGGTGCATGGTGGTCGAGCCCAATATCAACACCTGGGCCCCGTCTTCGTCTATGGCACGCAGGGCGGCCTGCTCCAGCAATGGGAACACCGCTTCTTCTTTGCCGCCCAACAAGCCCAGGTTGTCGGCCGGCATTTCAATCGCCCGCACCGACACGCATTGGCGGTGCAAGCCCAACTCGTCCAAGGCTTTTTTGTACAAAGGCTTCCAACGGCTGGCCATGGTGATGATGGAAAAATTTTCCCCCAGCATCAAGGCCGTGAGCATAGACACCTTGCCCGGGCCGACCACTGGGATGCGCAGCACCGAGCGCAAAGCGGCCACACCAGAGTCGCTCATGGTGTCGATGCACACGGCGTCAAAACCCTCTTGCTCGGCCAGGCACCCCGCCTCAAAAATCGACACATCGGCCAGCACAAAGTCGTGGTGGCTGGCATAGTTGACCGGGCCGGCCTTGACCGAGCGGTATTCAAACTGCACGCCTGGGGGCAAGGCCAAGCTGTCCAATTGCTGGCGGCGAAGTTCGCGGTTGTC
>CAMDJU010000197.1 GCA_945900695.1 Bordetella parapertussis
GCCACGCCCGCGCTCATACCCGGCCCCCGTGCATCAACTGTCGGTTTTCATGGTCCACCCGCAACACAATGGCCAGGGCCACCAAATTGAGCAAGATGGCCGAACCGCCGTAACTCATCAAGGGCAGGGTCAAGCCCTTGGTGGGCAAAGCGCCCAAGTTCACGCCCATGTTGATGAATGCCTGAAAACCCACCCAAACCCCCACACCCTGGGCCACCAATCCTGAGAACACGCGGTCCATGGCGATGGCTTGGCGACCAATGTGCATGATGCGCCGGGTCAACCACAGGAACAAAGCGATCATGGTCACCACGCCCACAAAACCAAACTCTTCGCCAATCACGGCGAGCAAAAAGTCGGTGTGCGCTTCGGGCAACCAATGCAGTTTTTCCACACTGCCACCCAAACCCACGCCAAAAATCTCGCCACGCCCAATGGCGATCAGCGAATGCGACAACTGGTAACCCTTGCCCAAGGCGTACTTGGGATCCCAGGGGTTGAGGTAAGCAAAGATGCGCTCACGGCGCCATTCGCTCAAAGCGATCATCAGCACAAATGCAATGAGCAGCACCAAAGCGATCAAGAAAAACATCCGGGCGTTGACACCGCCCAAGAACAAAATGCCCATGGCAATCATGGCGATCACCATGAAGGCGCCCATGTCGGGCTCGGCCAACAGCAAAGAGCCCACCACCGCCACCGCCAGCCCCATGGGCGCGACGGCGCTGAAAAACTTTTCCTTCACCTCCATTTTGCGCACCATGTAATTGGCGGCGTACAAGAGCACACCCAGCTTGGCCAACTCGGAGGGCTGGAAGTTGATGAAGCCCATGGAAATCCAGCGCCGCGCCCCATTGACCTCTTTGCCAATGCCGGGAATGAGCACCACGATGAGCAACACCAGTGAGGCAATGAACAACCACGGTGCCCATTTGTCCCAGGTGTCCATGGGCACTTGGTAGGCCAGCGCAGCCGCCACCAAGGCCACGCCAATGGCGGCAATGTGGCGCAATAAAAAGTGGTTTTGGGCGTAGTTGCTAAAGCGCGGGTTGTCTGGCATGGCGATGGAGGCCGAATACACCATCACCAAACCCCACAGCAGCAAGGTCACCGCGACCCAAATCAACGGCTGGTCAAAACCCTTGACCCTGACCGGTGCGGCCCGGGTGCGGGTGAACTCCGTGCCGTGCACCCGCACGGGCAAGGCGTCTGGGCCTGCGTCGGGCGCGTTGCCGCGCCACCGGCCCCAGGCGTCACCCAGTTTGTGCGCCAACGCGCTCATGCCGCGCCCTCCCACACCACGCCTGCGTCCTCGGCCAAGGCCTGCACCGCTTGGGCAAAGGCTTCACCGCGCTGCACATAGTGCTCAAACATGTCAAAGCTGGCGCATGCGGGTGACAGCAGCACCGCGTCGCCCGCTTGGGCTTGCTCGGCCGCACGCTGCACCGCGTCAAGCATGGATGCGGCATCGATCAAGGGCACGCCAGCGCCTTGCAGGGCTTGGCGCAACATGGGCGCGTCGCGACCGATGAGCACCACGGCCCGGGTGTGGCGCGCTACCACCGCCGCCAATGGTGAAAAGTCTTGGCCTTTGCCTTCGCCACCGGCGATCAGCACCAAGCGCCGGTCTTGGCCCAAGCCTTGCAAGGCAGCCACGGTGGCGCCCACATTGGTGCCTTTGCTGTCGTTGATGTATTCCACGTCGAGCACCACAGCCACGGTGCTGGCGCGGTGGGGCTCGCCCCGGTATTCGCGCAACGCGTAAAGCATGGGCCCCAAAGCGGCCTGGGTGTGGCTGGCCAAAGCCAGCGCCGCCAAGGCATTGAGCGCATTGTGTTGGCCTTGGATGCGCAAGGCCTCGGCCGGCATCAGCCGCTGCATGAACGGCGCATCGTCGTCATAACCTTCGTGCGCAGGCGCACCGGCGCGGGCCTTTTTGCGTCCACCCTCGCGCTCGATCAAACGCACCAACCAATGCATGCCATTGACGTTTTCCAGGCCCCAGTCTGCGGCCAGCCGGGGCGCATCGCTGCCAAAAGTGGCGACTTCGCGCTCAATGGTTTTTTTCTTTTTAACCACCTCGCTGGCCGGTTGCAAAGCCATCACCCGCGCATCGCTGCGGTTGAGCACCAGCAAACCCGTGCTGCCCACAATGCGCGCTTTGGCCGCGCAGTAGCTAGCCATGTCGCCGTGCCAATCCAGGTGGTCTTCGCTCAGGTTGAGCACGGTCGAGGCCGTGGGCTCAAAACCCTCCACCCCATCAAGTTGAAAGCTGGACAGCTCCAGCACCCACACCGCGGGCAAGCCTGGCCCAGCGGCGCGTTCGCGCCAGGTATCGAGCATATTGGGGCCGATGTTGCCGGCCATGGCCACGTCTTTGCCTGCGGCTTTGAGCAAGCGGGTGGTCAAGGCCGTGACCGTGGTTTTGCCATTGGTACCGGTGATGGCCAGCACCTGCGGGGCGTACCCGGCCTGGTCCTGGGTCTCGCGCAACGCGTGGACAAACAGGCTCAACTCGGTGCCCACCCACAAGCCCGCTTCAATCGCCGCACGCCACACCGGCGCCACCTCAGTGGGCGACAAGCCCGGGCTTTTGAACACGGCGCGGATGCCTTGGGTGGTCAACACGGCGGCATCGAATTCGCCTGCGATGAACTGCGCTTGCGGCGCTTGGGTGCGCAAATCGGCCAAACCCGGGGGTTCGCTGCGCGTGTCCATCACCCACACCCGCGCACCGCGTTGGCTGCACCAACGCGCCATGGCCAAACCCGACTGGCCCAAGCCCAGCACCAGCACGGCTTGGTCTTGCAAAGAGGAGGGGTGCTCGGTATTCATCGCAGCTTCAAGGTGGACAAGCCGATCAGGCACAACAGCATGGTGATGATCCAAAAGCGCACCACCACTTGGGTTTCTTTCCAGCCAGATTTTTCAAAATGGTGGTGCAGTGGGGCCATCTTCAGGATGCGTCGTCCCTCACCGTATTTGCGCTTGGTGTATTTGAAGTAACTGACCTGGGCCATGACCGACAGGGCTTCGACGACAAAAATACCACCCATGATGGCCAGCACAATTTCTTGGCGCACGATGACCGCGATGGTGCCCAGGGCCGCGCCCAAAGCCAGCGCGCCCACGTCGCCCATGAAGACCTGCGCGGGATGGGTGTTGAACCACAAAAACGCCAAGCCTGCACCAGCCATGGCGGCACAAAAAATCATCAACTCGCCCGACCCGGGAATGTAGGGAAAGAGCAGGTATTTGGAATACACCGAGCTGCCCGTGACATAGGCAAACACCCCCAAGGCCGAGCCGACCATCACCACCGGCATGATGGCCAGGCCATCCAGGCCGTCGGTGAGGTTGACCGCATTGCTCGCGCCCACAATCACCAAGTAGGTCAACAGCACGAAACCAAACACGCCCAAGGGGTAGCTGACTTCTTTGAAGAAGGGCAACAACAAATCGGCCTTGGGCGGCAGATCCACATCAAAGCCCGAGCGCACCCACTGGTAAAACAACTCCAACACCCGCAGGTTGCTGACCTCGGAGATGCTGAACACCAGGTACAGCGCTGCCAGCAAACCAATCAGGGACTGCCACAGGTATTTCTCGCGCGAGGGCATGCCCTCGGGGTCTTTGCGCACCACCTTGCGCCAATCGTCCGCCCAGCCAATCGCGCCAAAGCCCAGGGTGACCAACAACACGATCCAGACAAAACGGTTGGACAGGTCAAACCACAGCAAGGTGGAGACGGAGATGCAAATCAGGATCAACACACCGCCCATGGTGGGGGTGCCCGACTTGCTCAGGTGCGCCTCCACACCGTAACCGCGGATGGGCTGGCCAATTTTGAGTTCGGCGAGTTTGCGAATCACCCAGGGCCCCGCGATCAAGCCCATCAGCAAGGCGGTGAGCGCCGCCATCACAGCGCGGAATGTGATGTACTGAAACACCCGGAAATAACCCAATTCGGGCGATAAAGTTTGCAGCCACTGGGCCAGACTCAAGAGCATGTGGCCTCCTGGGTTGTGCTGTGTTCAAGCATGGCCTGGACCACGCGCTCCATGTGCATGAAGCGCGATCCTTTGACCAACACGCTGCCCCCCTGTGCGGCCTGCGCCAGCACCGCTGCTTGCAGCGCAGACATGTCTTCAAAGTGGGTGGCTTGGGTGTGGGCAGCGGCGCTGGCTTGGGCCAAATCGCCCAAGGTGAACAAGCGTTCAATGCCTTGGGCTTGTGCATGCTGGCCCACCTCGGCATGAAAGGCAGCGCCATTCACACCCACCTCGCCCATGTCACCCAGCACCAACAAACGTGGCGCAGGCAAGTCGGCCAGCACATCGATGGCCGCCAATACCGAGTCGGGGTTGGCGTTGTAGCTGTCGTCGATCAGGGTGCAGGCGTGCCCTTGCCATTGCAAGGCATGGGTGTGCGACCGCCCTGCAACGGGTCTGAACGCACGCAAACCTTGGGCCACTGCGGCCAGCGGTGCCCCAGCGGCCAAGGTGCTGGCCACCGCGGCCATGGCGTTGCGCAGGTTGTGGCGCCCAGCGATGTGCAGCTCGGTGCTCAACAGGCCGTGTGGCGTTTGCAACTGAATGACCCAATGGTCGGCCTGCCAGCGGCTGTGCTGTGGCCACACCTCGGCGCTGTCATCCCAACCAAAGCACCAACTGCGGCGCGCGCCGGCCAAGCGCCGCCACACCGGGGTGTGCGGGTCATCGGCCGGAAACACCGCCACACCACCCGGCCCCAGGGCAGACAACACGCCGCCGTTTTCTTCGGCTACCGCAGCCACGCTGTGCATGAACTCTTGGTGATCGCGCTGGGCGTTGTTGACCAGCGCCACTGTGGGATGGGCGATGGCGGCCAATTGGGCGATCTCGCCAGGGTGGTTCATGCCCATCTCGACCACCGCGCTCAGGTGCGAGGGGCGCAAGCGCAGCAAGGTCAGGGGCAGGCCAATGTCGTTGTTGAAATTGCCTTGGGTGGCCAGGGCCTGGTCTGGCCCCGGGTGCCAAGCGCGCAAGATGCTGGCGATCATTTGCGTCACCGTGGTCTTGCCATTGCTGCCGGTCACCGCCAGCAAGGGCAGCGCAAACTGTTGGCGCCAGCCCGCAGCCAACTCACCCAAGGCGCGCAAGCTGTGGGGCACTTCCAAGCCCTCCAAACCGGCAGCGGCCAAGCCCTGCTCGGCCACGGCGGCGCGGGCACCGGCGGCCTGGGCCTGGGGCAAAAAGTCATGGGCGTCAAAACGCTCACCGCGCAAAGCCACAAACAAGTCGCCGGGCTGCAAGCTGCGGGTATCGGTGTGAACCCGCGCGCACA
>CAMDJU010000198.1 GCA_945900695.1 Bordetella parapertussis
GCCCAACCCGCCCGTGACGGTGGCGTCGCTGAGCATGCTTTCACAAGTGGAGATCAGCCACCAAGCCCGCCCCTCGCTTGGCCCCCCGCTGCTGCGCTTGCAAGGCGACGCCTTCAGCGGCCAAGTGGTTCGGTTGACACAAAACGGCTTGGTGTTTTTTGAGCAACAGCTCAGCGAGGGCAGCTTTGTCATCAACGACCTGCGGCCCTTTGAACCCAGCTCCCCGGTGAGCTTGCACCTGATTTCACCCAATGCGCCCGAAGAGAAAGCAGAGCTGTCCTTGGCCTCGCTGCAAACGCGCACCGTGTTTGCGCGCCGCCCCGAGCTGATGGCCCCCACGCCCATCACCCCGCCCAAAACCGCCGCCACCGCAACGGCCAAGCCCGGGCAAGAGGAGGACATCGAATTTGAATCTGACTTTTTGCGCGGCAAAGCCTTTCGCAACCTGGACGCATCCGCCATGAAAAAACTGGGCCAAGTGCGCCCAGGCAAAATTGACGCCGACATTTACCGCAACGACATGCCCGTGGCCAAGGCCAATGTGTTGTTCACCGCCCCGCCCAACGGGGACGAGGCGCGCGCTTGCATTGCCACGCCGCTGTTCACCCAACTGGGCGTCAAACCCGAGCACATCAGCCCCCAGGGCCAGCAATTGCTGCAAAACACCGCCAGGCCAGACCCACAGGCTTGCCTGTACATGGAGCAATGGGTCAGCGGCACCAGCGCCAAATACGACGCCAGCGAGCTGCGCTTGGACATCAGCATTCCCCAGGCCTTTTTGTTGCGGCAATCGCGAACGGCGGTGCCCCCGGGCATGCTCACCCGGGGCGAAAACGCTGGTTTTGTCAACTACAACCTCAACCACTATGTGGCGCAAAACCAAACCTCCGAATTCCTGGGCCTGAACTCGGGCATCAACCTGCAGGGCTGGCAAGTGCGCCACGCCAGCTTCCTCAGCCAAAGCAACAGCGCCAGCTCGGGCAGCACCCAGCAGTACGTGGCCGGCGAGACCTTCGTGCGCCGCCCCCTGATTGACTGGAAGTCCTCCTTGGCCATGGGCGAAATCACCAGCCAAAGCCCCATCGTGGGCAGCGTGCCTTTGCGTGGTTTTCGCTTGGCCTCCGAAGAAGGCCTGATGAGCGAAGACGAGCGCAGCTACCGCCCTGTGGTGCGTGGCGTGGCGCGCACCAACGCCCGTGTGCGGGTGCTGCAAAACGGCGCGGTGTTTTTTGAGCAAACCGTGCCCCCCGGACCCTATGAACTCAATGACCTGAACCCGCCCTCGGGCGTGGGCAACCTGACGGTCAGCCAGACCGAGGCCGACGGCAGCGTGGAGAACTTTTTGGTGCCCTACAGCCTGAGCGCGGGCAAGCTCAACCCCGGCTCGGTGCGCTACAGCCTGTCGGCAGGCAACTTTCGCAACGCCAGCGGGGTGAGCGACACCACCGTGTGGCAAGCCTATTTGCGCTACGGCCTGAGCGGCTTTGCCACCCCGGGGCTGGAGTTGCTGTCGACCCAAAACTACCAAAATGCAGGCCTGCAAATGGCCTTCAACAACCCCTGGGGCAGCTTGGCCTTGAACCGCCTGCAATCTCTTTACCAAGGTCAAGGGGTGGGCGGCGTGAACGCCGGTGGGTATAGCCACAGCATCAACTACAACGCGCCGGCCTTGGGGCCATTGCAGTTGTTTGGCGGTGTCAGTGAACAGTCATTGGGCTACGTCTCCCCGCTGTCCGCGCTGACCGACAGCAGCCTGAACCCCTACAACCCCCTGTCCATCAAAAACAGCATCTACCTGAGCTTGGGCCTGAGCCTGAAGTCATGGGGCGGCCTGAGCCTGGGCGCGGTGGAGCAAAACACCTGGACCGACAACCAACAAACCCACCAGTACCGCCTGAGCTACAACGCCAGCCTGGGCCGCTTGGGGTTCTCCATCTACCTCAACCAAACCACTTACGCCAATGGCACGCCCTCGGTGGACTCGCTGGGCCTGACCGCCTCCATCCCCTTGAGCTGGCTGGGCATCGCTTCCAGCTTGCGCGCCAGCCACAGCCAAACCGGCACCGCCAAGCCGACACAGTCACTCTCGTTCAACGGCAGTGTGGGCCGGGACAACCCCGTGGGCTACTCGGTGACCCAATCGCAAACCGGCGACGTGGGCAACTCCAGCGCGTCGATGTATTACCAACACCCCTGGGGCACGCTGGGGATGAGCCTGTCATCGACCAACAATGGTGCCAGCCAGCAAGGCGGCGTGAGCGCCGCTGGTGGCATCGTGGTGCACAGCGACGGCGTCATCATGGCGCCCAGCTTGGGCACCACCTTTGCCATTGTGGAGCTGCCCAAAGGCGAAGGGGCGGGCGTGATGGGCAGCTCGGCGCGCATCAACAGCCGTGGCTTTGGTGTGGTGCCCCATTTGGCGGCGTACTACATCAACGATGTGCAAATCACCTTGGAGGGGGCCTCCACCGAACTGGAGGTCGACAACGCCAGCCAAAAGGTGGCACCGGTGGAGGGCTCCATCGTGCGCCTGAAGTTCACGGGCACCACCGGGCGCCCCCTGCTCATCGTGTTGCAAATCCAAAGCGGGCGGCGGGTGCCCATTGGCGCCAGCGTCAGCGACGCCCAAGGCAACGAGGTGGGCACCGTGGGCCAAGGCAGCCGTGCTTTGGTGCGGGTACAAAAACCCACAGACCGCTTGAAGGTGCAGTGGGGTGACAAACCCGAAGAAACCTGCTACGCCCAATACGCGCTGGGCGACACCCAAAGCGCCAATGCCTCAGGTTTTACCCATTTGAAACTGCGCTGCGATATGACCGCCGTGCCCGAAACATCCGCCCAAATGGGCCCATAAACACCCCCTGTTGTACCCCACTTGGATATTCACCATGTTCAAACATCTGATCAAAATCTTCATCTTGGGTATGGGGTTGTGCTGCTTAACCCCTGCATTTGCCACAATGTGCGCCACCAGCGCCAAGTTTACGCAAGGGGTAGGTGGCCCCACGGTGACCAACCTGAACCTCACCACATCAACGGGCACCATTAACAACCTGGTGTTAGAAATAAATTTTGACCAGTTTGGTGCAATACCGGTGCCGGCCACAACTCCGCTGGCGGGTGACTTTTGCTCGCTGACTTATGGACAACCAGGGGCCCAATTCCGAAATGGCACATTTTCATCGGGCACCAATTATTGGACCATTACCTATGGTGTGCCCACCAAATCAATCTCAAACTCCTCGGTTTGTGCTTCGACGGCCTATAACTACATTACAACCATACCCCACCCCTTTTCCTTTCATTGGCTTGAAAACGTAACCGGTGGCAATACCGCCAAAACCAAAGCAGAGGCTTTTTACTATACAAGTGGCAGCAATTACAGTTATTTGTGCAACAACACCAAGTTCCACATACCCCTGTCAATCCAATACGCCATAGGTCCAAGCAACGCACTTGGATTTACCGTCACAGTGCTTTACAACATCGTGGGTGGTTGCTGTGGTAATGGGGACTTTAACGGAAGCATTTACACCAAAACAGGGACGGATTTGATCATTCGAAAGATGACAGGCTCATGCAGTGTGACGGCCCCGTCGCTTGATTTGGGCACCTTCAAGCCCACCGTGGCCAGAACCAATGGCATTTTGGGGGGCGTTTTGAAATCAACCACCGTCACCCTCAATTGCCCCAATGTTTATCAGGCTGGCGTGTCCATCACGCCCAAGGTGACCATCTCCGATGCGGGCAATGCCGGCAATACCAGCTGCAACCCCATCAATACGGCCGCGAATGGTTCCAATGCATTCGTTGCCTTATTCAGGTCAGCCGCCATTGATGACACAGCTGCCGGTAGATATTGCGTCTCTACAGTTAACTACAACAACAGCATCATCAACACCATGACGTTTCCACAAATTACCTCGTCCGCCTACACAGCTTCCATGCCTATCTACGCAGCCTTGAGGTACAACGACACTGCAAGCAATCCCAGCGTTGGCGCAGTGACCAGCACATTGACCTTGACCGTTACTTATGACTAGTTGGGGGCTTGGGTTTTCAGCCCCGGGTGGTATTTGGGCTGGCGAGCTCAAGCCACGATCAGATAGCTGTCAGCCTGCGCGACGGGGCGCATGGCGCGATCGTTTTTTTCCATTTTGACCAAGCCATAACGCGACATGGTTTTCAATGTGCGTGACAGGTTGCCTTGCTTGCGACCTGTGAGGCCAGCCAGTTCGCTGATGGAGCCGGGCTGCGCCGTGCGAATGACATCCAGCAGAGCACGGTTTTCATCGCTCAAAACTTGCGCCAAGGAACGCATAGAGGTAAACCAAATTTTAGGGTCTGATGCCTTCGGTTTGATTTCACCCTTGGCAATGGACAAGACATGCTCACGAATTTTTGCTTGGGGTGCGATACCAATTTTGATGACTTTCATTTGAGCCTCATTTCATTTAAAACCGAATCGACCTCGGTGAAAAAATCTGTTAACAACTGTTGTGCGTCCTTGAACTCATATGGCACACCCATGTCCGAAGCGTGGCGATGCTTGTGATCAAAGGGAAGGCGCTGCCCCGCAAACTTCTTACCTTTGGGCTTCATGGCATGGGCATTGTCAAAGCCCAAAATTCGCTTTCCGCTGGGCGCATGCAAGGTCAGTGAGTAACGAATACCGTGCGGTATGTCGTTGCTCGGCTTGACTTCCCACGCTTCAATCTTCAGCCAATACCCATCCTCTTGATCAATGATTTGCTGATGCAACTCAAGCAAGGTGCGAATGGAATGGTCAACCATGACATACTATATCATTCGATGATATTTTATATGCATGACGCTTTTGAAATGTTCAGTCCACCCGTACCCCTTTGCGCGCGGCTAAACTCACCTTTTTCCTTGAACACAGCGAGACACCATGGCCACTTTCCCGATCAAAATCAACCGCCGCTCTGCCAACATCACCGAGGGCAAGTCGCGCGCACCCAACCGGTCCATGTATTACGCCATGGGCTACCAAGAAAGCGACTTCACCAAGCCCATGGTGGGCGTGGCCAATGGCCACAGCACCATCACGCCTTGCAACAGCGGCTTGCAAAAGCTAGCGGACGCAGCAGTGGCGGGCATTGAAGAGGCCGGGGGCAACGCGCAAATTTTTGGCACCCCCACCATTTCGGACGGCATGGCCATGGGCACCGAGGGCATGAAGTACTCGCTGGTCAGCCGCGAAGTCATTTCTGACTGCATCGAAACCTGCGTGGGCGGCCAGTGGATGGACGGCGTGCTGGTGGTGGGCGGTTGCGACAAAAACATGCC
>CAMDJU010000199.1 GCA_945900695.1 Bordetella parapertussis
CAATGCTCTCTGGAGCCCCGGGCTTGGTACATCGGCTGATGAGCGTGATCATCTCGCGTCAGATGAACCCAATGTCAGTCTGCCCTCGCCCACCTGAACCCTGCGTTCAGGATGACGGTCTGGTGGTCACTTGCAGACACCTATCTACCCTCATTTCTGCCCCCCACACCCCCCGCACACGCCATGATGCTCGAACCGCTGGTAATCATTGAACTCGCTGTGCTGGGTTTATTCACCGGTTTCATGGCTGGATTGCTGGGCATTGGCGGTGGCATGATCATGGTGCCCTTTCTCACCATGGTGCTGTCGGTGCGCAACATTCCCGATGACCTGGGCCTAAAGTTGGCCATTGCCACCGCCATGTCGACCATCATCTTCACCTCCATTTCTAGCGTGCGGGCCCACCACCAAAAGGGTGCGGTGCGCTGGCCGCTGGTGCGCTCGCTGGCACCGGGCTTGGTGCTGGGCAGCATGATCAGCAGTTTGGGCGTTTTCGCGCTTATCAAGGGGCCATTTTTGGGCTTCGTTTTTGCCTTGTTTGTGGCTTTTTCTGCGACCCAGATGTTTTTGGACCGCAAGCCCAAGCCCAGCCGCCAATTGCCTGGACCAGTGGGCCTGATGGGTGCGGGCGGTTTCATTGGCTTTTTATCCGGTCTGGTGGGCGCCGGCGGCGCCTTTGTCAGCGTGCCCTTCATGGCATGGTGCAATGTGCTCATCCCCAATGCTGTGGCCACCAGCGCTGCGCTGGGCTTTCCCATCGCGCTCAGCAGCACCGTGGGCTATGTGTTCAGCGGCTGGAACGAGACCCACTTGCCTGCAGGTTCCCTGGGCTATGTGTGGCTGCCCGGGGCCCTGATCATTGCCGCTTGCAGTGTGTTGACGGCACCAGCAGGAGCCCGTGCGGCCCACCGCTTGCCGGTCAAGCGTTTGAAGCAAATTTTTGCTGTGATGCTTTACATGGTCTCAGGCTTTATGTTTTACCGCAGCTTCACCCACTGAACCGCCCCCATCAGGCACCAGGGTGATCGGCAAAATAAGCCATGGCCGCTTGCACGCCCGAGCCCGCCAGCGGCACGCCGGACAAGCGCAATCCCATTTCACAGGCGGCCAAGGTGGCGATCAGGGTCAGGTCGTTGCTGTCGCCCAGGTGGCCAATGCGGAACATCCGCCCTTTGAGCAAGCCCAGCCCTGTGCCCAATGAGCAGTCAAACCGATCTTGGATGATGCCGCGCACCGCATCGGCATCCACGCCCTCGGGCATGACCACGCCGGTGAGGATGGGCGAATACACGCTGGGGTCTTCGCACTGGATGGCCAAGCCCCAGGCCTGCACGGCGTGTCGAACCCCTTGCGCCCAGCGCTGGTGGCGGGCAAACACCTGGGGCAAGCCTTGTTCCAGCAACATGTCGCAAGCTTCGCTCAAGGCATACAGCAAATTGGTGTTGGGCGTGGTAGGGAAGTAGCCGGTATTGTTCATGCTCAGCATCTCGTCCCAGGCCCAGTACGACTTGGGCATGCGGGCTTGGGCGCTGGCGGCAATCGCTTTGGGCGACAAGGCATTGAGGCCGATGCCGGGGGGCATCATCAAGCCCTTTTGCGAGCCACCCATCGACACGTCCACACCCCACTCGTCGTGTCGGTAATCTGCCGCACCCACGCCAGAAATGGTGTCGACCAACAGCAATGCTGGGTGTTTGGCGCGGTCAATGGCTTGGCGCACGGCCAAAATATCACTGGTCACGCCCGTTGATGTTTCGTTGTGCACCACACATACGGCCCGAATTTGGTGCTGGGCGTCAGCGCTCAAGCGCTGCTCGATCAAGTCGGCTTGCACCCCGCGGCGCCAGTTTTGACCCTGGGGCAAGCCCAAGACCTCGGTGTTCAAACCCAGTTTCAGGGCCAGTTTGTTCCACAAGGCGGCGAAGTGTCCGGTCTCGTACATCACCACCGTGTCGCCGGGGCTGCACAAGTTGACCAGCGCCGCTTCCCAGGCCCCGGTGCCTGATCCTGGGTAGATCACCACCGGGTGTTGGGTTTGAAATATTTTGCGCACATCGGCCAAGACCTTCAAGCCCAAGCCCGCAAACTCGGGGCCACGGTGGTCGATGGTCGGTTGGGCCATGGCGCGCAAGATGCGGTCAGGCACCGGTGAGGGACCGGGAATTTGCAAAAAGTGCCGGCCCGTGGGATGGAAATTCAGCTTTAACATGGGGGTCTCTCCAACGATCAGCCCGCATTGTGCAGATAAATGACAACACCGGTTGTCACCCCTGTTGACCCAGCCCCCAACCCAGACCGTATGAGCATTGCCACACCCCGCACCCTGCGCACCGATTCCGCCGACCATGCCTACGAACGGGTGGCCCGCAGCACCAACGAGCAAGCAGCCCGACTGGCCCAGCAATTGATGCAAGAAACCCAGGGCGATGTGCTGTTCAGCTTGGCCGATCGGGGCCGCTATTCAACCGACGCCTCGATTTACCAACAAATGCCCATTGGTGTCTTGGTCCCCACCAGCAGCCAAGATGTGGTGACCGCGCTGGACATTTGCCGTGGCATGGGCGTGCCCTTGGTGCCCCGAGGCGGCGGCACCAGCCAATGCGGACAAACCGTCGGCGCCGGTTTGGTCATCGACCACAGCAAGCATTTGCGGCAAATTTTGAGTTTGGATGTGGAACGACGCACGGTCACGGTCGAGCCCGGCATGGTGCTCGACCACCTCAACGCCGCGCTGAAACCGCACGGCCTGTGGTATCCGGTGGATGTGTCTACCAGCGCCCAAGCCACCTTGGGCGGCATGGCGGGCAACAACTCCTGTGGCAGCCGTTCCATCGCCTACGGCAACATGGTGCACAACGTCTTGGGCGCCAAAGCTTGGCTGAGTGACGGCGAATTGATCGACTGGGGGCCCATCTCAGAAAGCCATGGCCGCGCCGAGCGCATCGGCCACTATGTGCGCGACCTGGCCCAGCAACTCCGGCCCGACATTGACACACATTGGCCGCGCGTGATGCGCCGCGTCGCCGGTTACAACCTCGATGTTTTTCACCCCGTCAGTGAACGCCCCTACACCACGGACGGCTCGGTCAACCTGGCCCATTTGCTGGTGGGCAGCGAAGGCACCCTGGCTTTGACGCATTCGCTGACCCTGCGCCTGAGCCCCCTGCCCCGCGCCAAATTGCTGGGGGTGGTGAACTTTCCCACCTTTGTGCAAGCCATGGACGCAGCCCAACACATCGTCAAGCTGGGTGCCGCTGGTGCGCTGAGCGCTGTCGAGTTGGTTGACCGCACCATGATCGATCTGGCCATGCTCAACCCGGCATTTGCGCCGACCATGCGCAGCGCTTTGATCGGCGAGCCCGAGGCCATTTTGTTGGTGGAATTTCACGGCGAGGACAAAGCCTTGCTGTTGCCTTTCATGCAAGACCTGAAAGACTGCATGTCTGGCCTGGGCCTGGCCGACAGCGTGGTGCCCTTGGTGGATGAGGCGGCGCAAAAAAACCTCTGGGAGGTGCGCAAAGCGGGCTTGAACATCATGATGAGCCTCAAGGGTGACGGCAAACCGGTGAGCTTCATCGAAGACTGTGCCGTCCCCTTGGAACATTTGGCAGAGTACACCACGGCATTGACCGAGGTGTTCCACCAACACGGCACACGGGGCACCTGGTACGCCCACGCCTCGGTGGGCACTTTGCATGTGCGCCCTATTTTGGACATGCGCCGCGACGGGGCGCAAAAAATGCGCGCCATCGCCGAGCAAGCCAGCGCCTTGGTGCGCCAATTCAAAGGTGCCTACAGCGGCGAGCACGGCGACGGTTTGTGCCGGGGCGAGTGGATTTCTTGGCAATTTGGCCCACGCATCACCGAGGCCTTTGCCCACATCAAAGCTGAAATGGACCCGATTGGTTTGTTGTGCCCCCAGCGCATGATCGACCCACCGCGCATGGACGACACCACCTTGATGCGGCACAACCCGCGCCATTCGGTCATCCACATCCACACCGCTTTGGATTGGAGCGCCTGGAACGTTCAAGCCCATGCCCTCACCGGAGAAGTGGGCGCGCCAGGCAGCGGCGGCGACCCGGCCGGTGGCCTGGCCAAAGCGGTGGACATGTGCAACAACAATGGCCACTGCCGCAAATTTGACGCCGGCACCATGTGCCCCAGCTACCGCATCACCCGTGACGAGCAACACCTGACACGCGGGCGCGCCAACACCTTGCGCCTGGCCTTGAGCGGGCAACTCGGCACCGACGCCCTGACTGGCGAGCGGGTGCGCGAGGCGCTGGACCTGTGCGTGTCCTGCAAAGGCTGCAAACGGGACTGTCCCACGGGTGTGGACATGGCGCGCATGAAGATCGAAGCCACGCACCAATACAAACAATACAACGGCCACACTTGGCGCGACCGCTTGGTGGCCCACCTGCCCGATTACGCCCGCCATGCAGCCGCTTTTTCAGAGCTGCTCAATTTGCGGGATCGCTTGCCCGGCTTGGCTTGGTTGAGCGAAAAATGCGTGGGTCTGTCGGCCAAGCGCAGCCTGCCGGTGTGGCAGCGCCATCACTTTTTCAAGCGCAGCACCTTGGGGGTGAGTGCATCCGAGGTGCTCAAAGCCAGCCGCCCAGTGGTGCTGTGGGTGGACACCTTCAATGGGCATTTCGAGCCCGGCAACGCCCTGGCTGCTTTTCGGGTGTTGCAAGCGGCCGGATACAGCGTGCACGTGGCATCCAAACACGACTTGGGTCATGGCGCCAACCAAGGCCATTTGTGCTGTGGCCGAACCTATTTGTCCAGCGGCATGGTCGATCGCGCCAAGGCCAAAGCCAGCGAGTTGATCCAAGCCCTGTTGCCCTTTGCCCAGCAAGGCATTGCCATCGTTGGCCTCGAGCCCTCTTGCTTGTACACCCTGCGCGATGAGGCTTTGGCCTTGGGTTTGGGGCCCGATGCCCAACAGGTGTCGGAGCATGCATTGATGTGGGAAGAGTTCCTGGCCCGCGAGGCGCAGGCGCAACGACTCAATGCCCTCAAATCTCGCTTGCAGCACACCCTGCAACCCATTGCCGTGCACGGGCATTGCCATCAAAAGGCCTTTGGCGGCATGGACGATTTGCTCACCTGCATCAAACTCATTCCGGGCGCACAACCCAAAGTGATTGAAAGCAGTTGCTGCGGCATGGCCGGGGCTTTTGGCTACGAGCAAGAGCACCATGCGGCCTCCATGCAAATGGCCGAGCTCAGTTTATTGCCGGCGGTGCGCAATGCGACCGATGCCATCATCGTGGCCGATGGCACCAGTTGCAG
>CAMDJU010000200.1 GCA_945900695.1 Bordetella parapertussis
CCGCTGCACTGCGCTTGCCACAAGGCCATGGGGTCAAACAGGCGCTGCACCACGCCTTGCAAACCCCACAACACATGCATGGGGCACTCCACTTTGTCCCCATGTGCGCGGCTGGCGCGGTCGTGTTCCAAGTCGATGCTGGCGCCGGCGCGGTAGTCCTCGCACGCGGTGTGGATGGCGGCGGGCAAGCCATTGGCGGCCAACGCCGGGTGGGTGAAGCAGCGTTCATATTCGGCCAGCGCCTCGGGTTCGATGTGGCCCAGGCCAGCGCTGCCCCAGCCGCCCAGCTTGGCGTGAAGGTAGGCGAGTGGGTTGCCCGCAATCATGGTCTCGGGCAAGGGCGCGGGTTGTGTCAAATGGAACCAGTGGTAGTAGGCCTGGGCAAAGGCCATGTCGGTGGCGTTGTACATGTCCAGCGTGGGTGCGATGTCGAGCACGCTCAGGCCAAGCACTCGCTGTGGGTGGTCCAGTGCCAAGCGGTGGGCCACTCGCCCACCCCGGTCGTGGCCACTGAGGTGAAAGGCGCTCACGCCCAGCCCTTCGAGCAAACCGACCACATCGCTGGCCATGGCCCGCTTGCTGTGGTGGCTGTGGTCTGGGCTGCCCAGGCAGTGCGAAGAATCGCCATAGCCCCGCAAATCGGGCATGACGAGAAAGAACTGGTGCTGGAGCCGCTGGGCCACCCGATGCCACATCACATGGGTTTGCGGAAAGCCGTGCAACAACACCAACACGGGCGCACCCAGCTTTCCACCCGAGCGGTAACACACCGTTTGCCCGTTGACCTCGGTGGTGTGGCGTGTAAAGCCTTCAAACCAAGCCATGTTCAGCCTCCGTTTTGTTTGCCCATCCACTGCAACAAACTGCGCAGGGCGTGTTGAACGGTGGCACGGCGCACTTGGGCGCGGTCGCCGTCAAAGTGTTGGCGCTCGGTTTTGACCCATGCGGTGTCGGCCCCCAGGGTGGGGCCGCTGTCGCTGGGCAAGGCCCAGGCAAAACACACCGTGCCCACTGGGCGGGAGGCGCTGCCCCCGGTGGGGCCGGCCACACCGGTCACCGCCAGGCTGACTTGCGCTTTGGAATGGCGCAAGGCCCCCAAAGCCATGGCCTGGGCCACGGGTTCGCTGACCGCGCCCAACCGGGCAATCAGGGCCGCGTCCACGCCCAGCGATTCGTGTTTGGCATCGTTGGAGTAGGTGACAAAACCCCGCTCAAACCATTGGCTCGACCCGGCCAATTCGGTGCATGCGGCCGAGATCAGGCCGCCGGTGCAACTCTCGGCGGTGGCCAGGCTCCAGCCGCGTTGCAGCAGTGCCTGGGCCATTAGCTCGACCAATGCCGGGGTGTCATCGGTGGCGTGTGAACTCATGTGACGGTCCTCCATAAAGCGATCACCAACAGGGTGCAAAAAGCGGCCACCAGGTCATCGAACATGATGCCAAAGCCAGCGCGCCAACCAAAGCCTTTGAACAATCGGTCGGCCCAGCCCACCGGGCCGGGCTTGGCGGCGTCGAAAAAACGAAACAACACAAAAGCCCAAAACTGGGCCCAAAAACCCGCCGGCAGCAGCAACCACAGCACCAGCCAAAAGGCGACGATTTCGTCCCACACGATGTTGCCCGGGTCGCTCACGCCCAAGTTGCGCGCAGTGACGGTGCTGGCCCACCAACCCAGGGGCAGGCTCAGGCCGATCAGCCACGCCAACTGAATTGCATCAAAGTACAAATGCAGCACCGCAAAGCTGGCCCAGGCCCACAGCGTGCCCACGGTGCCGGGGGCCCACAGGCTGAGCCCAGCGCCAAAACCCAGGGCAATGACATGCGCAGGGTGGCGCATCATGAAGCGGCGGTCGATGGCGATGTTCATTCAGGCAAAGTGGTCAAAACTGTTGAGGCCGCTCACATCGATGGCTTGGCCCTGTGGGTCGAGCACGCGCAATCCATGGGGGGTGATGCGTCCGATGCGGGTGACGGGTGTGGCGCTGGCTTGGCCCGCCGCCAACACGACCGCACCTTGGGCGGGCGTGGCGGTGAACAGCAGCTCGTAATCGTCGCCACCGGTCAAGCCACAGGCCAGAGTTTGTGCCCAGGGCAGGGCGGCCAAATCGGGGCAGTGGGCGGGCCAAGTGGTGTTGCCATCGCGGGCTTGGGCCAACCAACGGGTGTCGATGTCGGCACCCACCCCAGAGGCTTTCAGAATGTGGCCCAGGTCACCGAGCAAGCCGTCGCTCAAGTCAATAGCCGCATGGGCCACACCGCGCAGGGCCTGACCCAGGGCCACACGCGGTATGGGGCGCTCCATGCGCGCGCGGGCGCGCTCAAAGGCGTCGGTGGGCAAGCGCAGTTGGCCGCGAAACACCTCCAAGGCCATGCGCGCTTGACCGACCACGCCGCTGATGTAAATGTCGTCGCCCACTTGGGCTGCGCTGCGCAGCAAGGCCTGGCCAGGGGGCAGCTCGCCCCACACGGTGATGGCGATGGTCAAGGGGCCGCGGGTGGTATCGCCGCCGATCAGCTCGCAGCCATGGGCGTCGGCCAGGGCCCACAGGCCCTGGGCAAATCCGCTGAGCCAAGCGTCGTCGACTTGGGGCAATGCCAGAGCCAGGGTGAAGGCGCAAGGTGTGGCACCACAAGCGGCCAAGTCGCTCAAATTGACGGCCAAAGCCTTGTGGCCCAGGGCTGCCGGGTCGACGGTGGACAAAAAGTGCCGGCCTTCGACCAGCATGTCGCTGGAGATGGCCAGGGCCTGGCCCGGGGTGGGCATCCAAATGGCGCAATCGTCACCGACGCCGACCTGGGCGCGCTGGGGCGGGCGTTTGAAGTAACGCGCGATGAGCTCAAACTCGCCCATGGGGATGCTTCAGTGCAGGTTGCGCGAGCCGGGCTCGTGGCTCAGGGCGTCGAGCACAAACATGGGGATGTCGACGTCGAATTTTTCGCCGTCTTCGGCCACGCAAAAGTACTGGCCGTGCATGGTGCCGGTGGGGGTGCGCAGGCGCGTGCCACTGGTGTATTCAAACGATTCGCCCGAGCGCAGCAAAGGCTGATGACCGACAACCCCCAGGCCGCGAACTTTTTCGTGCAGGCCTTGGGCGTCGTTGATGTTCCAGGTGCGTGAGATCAATTGCGCGGCCAATTCACCCGTGTTGGTGATGGTGATGGTGTAGGCAAACATGTACAGGGACGCACTGGGGTCGGACTGCTCGGGCAAAAACTGTGGTTTGACGTCAACGCGAAACTGGTATTTGGGCATGGTGTGTGTTCGCTCAAGGGTAAGTGATTTTGTCTCATGGCCAATCGGGTGTGTCGGGGGTGAAATAATCGCCCCATGAACACGCCCACCTATCGCATCGCCCCGTCCATTTTGTCGGCTGACTTTGCCCGCCTCGGTGAAGAGGTGCGCCAAGTCATTGATGCCGGCGCAGACTGGATTCATTTCGATGTGATGGACAACCATTATGTGCCCAACCTCAGCTTTGGTCCCATGGTCTGCCAAGCTCTCAAGCCGCATGCCAAAACCGCTGCTGGCGCGAGCGTGCCCATTGACGTGCACCTGATGGTGTCCCCAGTCGACGCCTTGGCCCAAGCCTTTGCCAAAGCCGGTGCCGACCTGATCAGTTTTCACCCCGACGCCAGCGCCCATGCCCACCGCAGTGTGCAAGCCATCCAGGCTGCGGGTTGCCAAGTGGGCTTGGTGTTCAACCCGGCCGAGCCATTGGACGTGCTTGATTGGCTGATCGACGATATTGATTTGATTTTGATCATGAGCGTCAACCCGGGGTTTGGCGGGCAAGGCTTCATCGACTCGGCTTTGCGCAAGGTGGAGCATGCGCGCCAGCGCATCCAAGCCAGTGGGCGCGACATCCGTTTGGAGGTGGACGGCGGCATCAAGCCCGACAACATCCGCCGCGTGGCCGACGCGGGGGCCGACACCTTTGTGGCTGGCAGCGCGATTTTTGGCCAGCCCGACTACGCCGCCGTGGTGCGCGCCATGCGCCAGGCCTTGGCCTGAAGTCAAGTTGTCCCCAAGCCAGGGCGCTTGATGCCCGATTTGGCAATGGCAAGGGCAATGACGCTGGCGTTGGCGCACCTCGCGGTGTCAAATTCCCAAATTTTTAGGCCGTGCCGCGCAACTTTTGCCAGCGTGCGCCCATCCACAAACGCATGCCTTCGAGCAAGCTGTAGATCACTGGGATGACCAGCAAGCTCAGCACGGTGGAGGTGATGAGGCCTCCGATCACCGCGATCGACATGGGCGAGCGAAAGCTCGGATCGGCCAGCCCCCATCCCAGCGCCAAGGGCAGCATGCCCGCACCCATGGCAATGGTGGTCATGATGATGGGCCGCGCGCGTTTGTGGCAGGCGTCGATCAAAGCCTCCCACCTCCCCATGCCCATGTCGCGCTGGGCGACGATGGCGTATTCCACCAACAAGATGGAGTTTTTGGTGGCGATACCCATGAGCATGATCAAACCAATCAGCGAGGGCATGGAAAAACTCTTGTTGGCCAGCAACAAGCCGACAAAAGCACCACCCAAAGACAAAGGCAAGGCGGCCAAGATGGTCAGCGGGTGCAAAAAGCCTTTGAACAACAACACCAGCACGATGTAAATGCACAGCACCCCGGTCAGCATGGCCAGGCCAAAGCTGGCGAACAACTCGTCCATGGCCTCGGCGTCACCCACTTCGACCACGGCAATGCCTGCGGGCAAATTTTTCACCGCTGCAAGGTTTTTCACCTGGTCGGTGACCTCACCCAAGGGCAAGCCCGAGAGTTCAATTTCAAATTTGATGTTGCGCGCACGGTCGTAGCGGTCAATCACCGCGGGGCCCGAGCCCATGCTGATGTGGGCCACTTGGGCCAGCATCACCGGGCCGCGCTTGCCCGGCACGCTCAGCCGGCCCAGCGTGTCAAGGTCTTGGCGGGCGCTGTCTTGCAGCTTGACCACGATGGGGATTTGGCGCTGGTCCAAATTGAGCTTGGCCAAGCCTGCGTCGTAGTCGCCGGCCGTGGCCATGCGCAAGGTCTCTCCAATGGCCGCGCTGGTCACGCCCAGGTCGGCGGCGGCTGCGAAGTCGGGCACCACCACCACCTCGGGGCGCACCAGGCTGGCGCTCGAAGCCACATTGCCCAAACCAGGGATCAGGCGCAACTCGCGCTCGATGGCCTGGGCTGAGTTGAGCAAGGCTTCGCGGTTTTCGCCGGTCAGCACCAAGATGTATTTCTCGCCGGAGCCGCCCAAACCGACTTTGCTGCGCACGCCGGG
>CAMDJU010000201.1 GCA_945900695.1 Bordetella parapertussis
ACGAACCCGTGGCGGGTATGAACCGCGAAGAGACCGAAGACATGGCCCGCTTTATTTTGGATTTGCAAGAAGAGCGCGGCATGACCATCTTGCTCATTGAGCACGACATGGGCATGGTGATGGACATCTCCAACCATGTGGCGGTGCTCAATTTTGGCCAACTCATTGCCAGTGGCACGCCCCAGCATGTGCGCAATCACCCCGATGTGATCGAGGCTTATTTGGGTGTGCGCGAATCGCAGACCGCACCAGGGCAGGGGGCGTGATGGACTGGATCACCTTTGCCGAGTTTTCGCTCATCGGTTTGTTCTCGGGGGGCTTGCTGGCTTTGGTGGCCTTGGGCTTTGTGCTCATCTACAAGGGCACGCGCGCCATCAACTTTGCCATGGGCGAGTTCATGATGCTCGGCGCTTATTTGGTGTACACCGGGCACAGTTGGTTGAAGATGCCCTTGTGGTTGTCGCTGGTGTTTGGCTTGGCTGGCATTTCATTGGTGGCGCTGGTGGTGGAGCGTTTTGTGCTTCGGCCCTTGGCGGGGCAACCGGTGGTGTCGGTGTTGATGGTCACCATTGGCCTGGGTGCTTTTTTGCATGGCGCTGTGGACGCCATTTGGGGCGGACAAAACCTGGAGATGCCGCAACTGCTGCCGCGCAAGCCCTTGATTTGGGGCGACATCATGTTGCCCGGCGCAGTGTTTTGGAGTTTTTGGGTGGCCTTGGCGGTGATCGCTGGGCTGTCTTTGTATTTCCGCTATTCGCGCACCGGCATCGCCATGCGTGCGGCGGCCAGCGACCCCATCACCGCTTATGCACTGGGCATCGATGTGCGCCGCACCCAACAACTCACCTGGGTGTTTGCTGGTTGTGTGGGCGCCGTGGCGGGCACCATCGTGGCCTCCATCAGCAGTTTGTCACCCGCTTTGAGTGGCACGGCATTGGGAGTGTTGGCGGTGGTGATCTTGGGTGGGCTAGACAGCGTGGCCGGGGCCATCATCGCGGGCTTGTTGGTCGGTTGGCTCGAGAGCATCGCGGTGGGCTACTTTGGTGGCAAGGCGCGCGATTTGGTGCCTTATGTGGTGGTCTTGGCCATCTTGATGGTTCGCCCCTATGGTTTGCTGGGCACCCGTGACATTGAAAGGCTCTGACCCCCATGCGCATCGGTGATTTCAGAGCCAGTTATGCCCATGATGAGTCCTTGCTCATCACCCGGGTGCAGCGCAGTTGGATGATCGGCTTTGTCGGCTTGCTGCTGATCTTTCCTTGGGTGGGGGGCAGTTATTTCACTTATTTGGCGTGCTTGACGGGCGTCCATGTGATTGCGGCCATGGGGCTCAACATCGTCACGGGCTTTGCCGGTCAAATCTCCTTGGGCCATGCCGCCTTCATGGGCGTGGGGTGCTACACCGTGGCATTTTTGGACAAGTGGGGGGGTGTGCCTTTCTACATCACCATACCGCTGGCCGGCGTGGTCAGTGCGCTGATTGGTGTGGTGGTGGGCATCCCTTCTTTGCGCATCAAGGGCTTGTATTTGGCGGTGGCCACCTTGGCCGCGCAGTTCATCTTGATGTTTGTGTTCCGAGAGTGGGATTCGGTCACCGGCGGTGTGCGGGGCGTCAATATTGCTCCAGCCCAGTTGTGGGGCTGGGTGATCAATACCGATCGCGACATTTACTACGTGATCATGGCCTGTGCCGGTGTGATGCTGCTGGGGGCGCGCAACCTGCTCAGGACGCATGTCGGGCGATCCTTCATCGCCATCCGCGACAAAGACATTTCGGCCGAGGTGTTGGGCATCGATTTGTTTCGCGGCAAACTCATGGCCTTTGCCCTGGGTTCTTTTTATGCGGGTGTGGCCGGTGGTTTGATGGGCTATTTTTACCGCGCCATCACGCCAGAGCATTTCACCTTCTCTTTGTCCATCTTTTATTTAGCCGCCATCATTGTGGGGGGCTTGGGCACCGTGCTGGGCACCATCTTGGGTGCCGCCTTCATGACCTTGGTGCCAGAGGTCTTGCGCGGCATTGTCAGCTTATTGACCATTTGGGCCCCCAATGCCATGGCCTTGCTCTCGCCCATGCGTGAGATGGTGTTTGGCGCACTGATCATTGCTTTTTTGATTTTCGAACCGCACGGCCTGGTCGAAATGTGGCGACGAACGCGTCGCTTCTTCCATTTGTGGCCTTTTAAAACTTGAAGGAGACTGACATGAATTCTCGTCGCCATGCGCTCAAAAGCGTTGCCGCCGCCACAGGCTTGAGTGCCCTGGGCTTGCCCCTGACCACCTGGGCCCAATCCGGTGAGTTGGTGGTGGCTGCTGCCCCACCCATCACCGGTGTGTTTGCCTTTGCAGGCGTGGGCCTGAACATGGGGGTCAACGATTACTGCGAATGGCGCAACGAAGCCAGGGGCGGCATCATGGGTCGCAAGCTGCGCTACATCAGCGAAGACTCGGGTTACAAAATGGACCAGGCCATGGCGGTGTTCAAAAAACTGATGGCCGCGCACAAACCACCCGTGTTTTATGGGGACTCCACCGCTTGGGCCAAAGCCGCTTCGGTCGAGGTCAGCCAATTGGGCACCACCCTCACCTGCAGCCCCTCATTCGCCTCCGATTTGGCCGATCCCGATAAGGTGCCTTACTACTTCATGGCTGGCCCCACCTATGCGTCCATGTGCGCCATTTTGTTGGAATACATCAACAGCCAAGCCAAAGGCGGCACCAAACCCACGGTGGCCTTGGTCTACAGCGACACCGAATTTGGCCGCGACCCGATTGAAGCCACCAAAGAGCGGGCCAAAAAAATGGGCCTCAACGTGGTGTCTGAAATTGTCACCAAGCCCGGCAGTGTGGATGTCTCTGCAGAAGTGGCCAAGCTGCGCCGCGCCCGTCCCGACTATGTGATCTTTCACGGGTATGTGCTGGCGCCCATTCCCGAGTTCATCCGCCAAATGCGCGAGGCTGGCATGACCGGCACCCAGTTCATGGGAACCATTTGGAGCATGGACAAATCCACCGCCGAAGCCATGGGCCCAGTGGGTGAAGGTTGGATGGGTGTGATGCCTTACCGCTACAGCCATGACACCAAAGACGCGCCGGCCATGGTCACCATGAACCAATTTGCCCAAAAACGCCGCCCTGAAATCAAATATGTCAGCACCTTCTACACCCATGGTTGGTTGGTGGGCACCATCTTTGCCGAAGTGATGGAGCGGGTTCTGAAGGCCAACAAACCCCTCACCGGCCCCAACATGAAAGCGGCGCTGCAAACCATGTCCGATTGGGATTCGGGTGGCATCAGCGGCTTGCCGGTCAACCTCAAAGGGCACCAAATTGCCACCGGGCGCATTTACCGTTTTGACGCCAACACCAAACTGTTTGAACCCGCCAGTGGGTGGATCAAAACCGCTTGATCGCCATGGCTGAAGAGGTCGTTGACGCGGCACTGCGCATCGAGAACATCGAGGTGGTTTACCACCACACCATCCAGGTGTTGCGCGGCTTGTCACTGCATGTGCCCACAGGTGCCATGGTGGCCCTGCTGGGCTCCAATGGGGCTGGCAAAACAACCACGCTCAAAGCGGTGTCGGGCTTGCTCCCTTTGGAAAAGGGCGAGGTGCGCAGTGGCGAAATTTGGGCGGCCAAAACCGCTTTGAATGGCATGGCACCGCACTTGATCGCGCGCAGCGGCATTGCCCATGTGCGCGAAGGTCGCCATGTGTTCGAAGACCTCACCGTGGAAGAAAACTTGATCGCCGCCACCTTGGCCCTCAAAGGCCGGGTGGGGGCGGCCAAGCCCGACTTTGACCGCTTGTTTGAGTACTTTCCGCGTTTGGCCGAAAGGCGCCAACAGCGGGCCGGGTATTTGTCGGGGGGTGAGCAGCAAATGTTGGCCATCTCCCGGGCCTTGGTGGGGCAACCCAATTTGATTTTGCTCGATGAGCCCTCACTGGGCCTGGCACCCAAAGTGGTGGAGGAAATTTTTGCCATCATTGCCCGCATCAATCGCGAGCAAGGTGTGGCCATGCTGTTGGTGGAACAAAATGCATTTGCCGCGTTTGGCATTTGCAGCGAGGCCTACATCATGGAGAACGGAAAAGTCGTGGTCAGTGGCCCCGTGGAGCGCTTGCGCAACGATGCCGATGTGCAGCGCTTTTACCTGGGTTATTCGGAAGGGGCGTCGGAGTTGGCCAGTTTTCGGGACGTCAAACACTACAAGCGGCGCAAACGGTGGTTGTCATGAGCGAATTCACCCACCTCACCCTGCCGCAAAAATTACAACATTGGGCGCAGCAACGCCCAAACGCGGTGGCTTTGCGCCAAAAAGATTTCGGTATTTGGGGCCCCATCACCTGGTGTGATTACGAACGACATGCCCGTGAGTTTGGCTTGGGGTTGATGGCGCTGGGCTTGCCACCGCAGTCGCGCATTGCCATCATCAGCGAGAACCGCAGCGAATGGGTCTACACCCAGCTGGGTTGCGGCATGGTGGGCATGGTCACCGTGGGCATTTACCCGACCAGCCCGGCGGCTGAGGTGGCCTACCTGCTGCAAGCGGCCGATGTGGGTGCCGTGGTGTGCGAGGACCAAGAGCAACTCGACAAGGTGCTCGAAGCCATGCCCGAACTGACCGCCGCACCAATGATGGTGGTCATCGACCCCAAGGGTTTGCGCCACTACAGCGATACGGCATGGAAAAGTTTTGAGTCGGTGTGTCAGCTGGGGCGCGATGCACCAGCCCCCATGCAACAGACCCAGGTGCGCACCTTGGTGCAGCAAGTGCCCGATGACATTGCCTTGATGATCTTCACCTCAGGCTCCACGGGGCGACCCAAAGCGGCCATGATTTCCTACGGCAACATCACTGCCATGGCCTTGGGAGCGCAGCATTACTATCACTGCGACGCCCAGGATGCGATGTTGTCCTATCTGCCTTTGTGCCATGTGGCTGAGCAAATATTCACCATCTCGTTGCCCATGCAGTCGGGTGCGGTGGTGAACTTTGCCGAATCGATCCGCACCGTGCAAAGCGATTTGCGGGAAATTGCCCCCACTATTTTCCTGGGCGTGCCCCGCATTTGGGAAAAAATGCATGCTTCCATCGTGTTGAAAATGCGCGAGGCCAGTGCATTTCAGCGTTGGTTGTTTGAACAAGCCTTTGCAGCGGTCGAGGGTTTTGCAGATCGGCCGCGCCGCACATGGACGTGGGTACAAAAAGCGCATTACGCCTTTTGGCATGCCTTGGTGTT
>CAMDJU010000202.1 GCA_945900695.1 Bordetella parapertussis
GGTGTGATCCACACCGACTTTGAGAAGGGCTACATCCGCGCCCAAACCATCGCCTTTGACGACTTCATCCAGTTCAAAGGTGAGCAGGGTGCGAAAGACGCGGGCAAGATGCGCGCCGAGGGCAAAGAGTATGTGGTCAAAGACGGCGATGTGATGAACTTTTTGTTCAGTTCATAAAGCAGGCCTGCAACCACGACTTGACTTCATTTCCAATGAAGTCAAGTCATCCCTTGATTCACTTCGGGTGGGTTTTTTGCCAGTCCTCGTAAGAGGGCACGGTCATTTTGAAATGGTCGCGGGTGCGGGTGTAGAGCTGCCCAAACATGCGCCCAATCGGGTGGTACTTCTCGGGGTCGATGTAATAGGTGGCCGGGTCGAACAAGCCGTCGCGCACATGCATCATCACGGCCTTGCCGATCAAAATGTGGCGATCTGGGCTGATTTGCACAAAGCTGATTTTTTCGCATTCAAAGGCCACGGGGGCTTGTTGAATGCGCTTGGGTTTGATCACGGTGGAAGGTACCAAGTCCAGCCCAGCCATGTCGGTTTCGCTGACGTTGGGGGGGAAATCAATGGCGCAGATGTTCATGGCTTCGCCCAGGTCTTCGTCCACCAGATGAATCACAAACTGCCCGTTTTTGATGATGTTGATCGTCGTGTCTTTGAGCGTTTTGTTGTGGCGACGGGTCTCTAAACCCACCACCAACACCGGTGGGTTCTCACCCATGGCATTGAAAAAACTAAAAGGCGCCGTGTTGTCACCGGTTTCTTCGTTGTACGTGGTGATCAGCGCGATGGGGCGCGGCACGATGGTCGATGAGATGAGCTTGTACTGAATGTCATGGGACATGGCATTGATGTCAATTTGCATGGGGCGACCTGAAAAAAAATGTTGTGCACAATGAGCCCCACGTTGTGAAGGACTTGTATTCCATTATGCCGATGAATTCTGTTCCACCCGCGCAAAGCACTTTTCAATCCGATGTGGATGCCTTGGCACACGGCCTGATTCGCTGGGCGCGCTACCCCGTGACCGATGCACGCGCCCAGGAATTAACCACCGAGTTTGCACAACTGAATGCAGCGGTTCAAGCCGGCGCCATGCAATTGAAATTTGATGATGAACCCAGTGCTTATGCCGCCTGGCTCGCATCGGGTGCCAAGGGTGGCTGAGCCCGACATCGCCTTCATGGGCTTGACCGCTGTGGCGCAGGCCATTGCCCAGCGGCAGTTGTCTTCTCTGGAAGTCACCCAAGCTTGCTTGCAGCGCATCGCCCAGTGGCAGCCCTCGCGCAAAGCGTTTATCCGCATCGATGAAGAACCTGCGCTGGCAGCGGCGCGCCGTGCCGATGCCCAATTTGCGCAGCGCTCTTTTCAGCCCGGGCCCTTGCACGGCGTGCCCTTGGCCCACAAAGATTTGTTTTATCGCAGTGGTCAGGTGTCCACCTGTGGCAGCTTGATCCGGCGCGATTGGCGAGCTGACACCACGGCCACTTGCTTGACCCGCTTGGATGCAGCGGGTGCCTTGGACTTGGGCACCCTCAACATGTCAGAGTTTGCCGGTGGGCCCACAGGGCACAACATCCACCATGGGCATTGCGCCAGCGCTTTCAACCCGCTCTACATTGCCGGCGGCTCTTCCAGTGGCTCGGGTGTGGCCGTGGGCGCGGGTTTGGTGTTTGGTGCCTTGGGCACAGACACGGGCGGGTCGATTCGCATGCCTGCGTCTGCCAATGGGGTGCTGGGGCTCAAGCCCACCTATGGCCGGGTCAGCCGGTATGCGGTGATGCCACGCGCATGGTCACTGGATCATGTGGGCGTGCTGGCCCGCAGTGCGGTGGACGCAGCGCGCTTGATGCGTGTGATCGCCGGGCCTGATCCGCTGGATGCCACATCCATCGACCACCCGGTGTCCGATGACGAAGTGAGCCTTGGGGCATCGGTGCGCGGCGTGCGGGTGGGCGTGGCCGATGTCGGTGCCTTGGGCGGTGTGGAGCCCGGGGTGCAAGCCATGTTGGACGCCGCTTTGGCGGTATTGCGTGACTGTGGGACGCAATCGCAGTCGGTGCCGATGGCCGACATGGCGCCTTTGTTTCGCTGCGCCGAGACCATCATCAAGTCAGAGGCGGCCAGCATCCACGGACCCTGGTTGCGTGAGCGGCCACAAGACTACACGCCCTTGTTTCGCTCGCGCACCGAGGCCGGGTTTTTGATTCCCGCCACCCAATACATCGACGCCTTGCGCTGGCGCACGCAACTGAGCCGCCAATTTATGGACACCACGATGCGGGGTGTGGATGTCCTGATCCTGCCTTGCATGCCCTATGCCTTGCCCACCATCGCAGATGCGGATGTGGAGCGCAATGGGGAAGCGGTGCGCGCCTTGATCGGCCGCATCACCATGTACACCCGGCCTTTCAATTTGCTCGGCTTGCCCGTCATTCAAATTCCGGCGGGCTTTTGCCCAGCGGGGTTGCCCTGGGGCTTTCAGTTGGTGGGGCATCCGTTTCAAGAGGCTTTGTTGTTGCGCTTGGCGCATCATTTCATGGCACAAACCCCATCGATGGTTCGCCGACCACAACTGTGAAAGGTATTCGCCCATGAAGATGCAAGTTGCTTGGTTCCACCGCTTTGGCGAACCTGAAGAGCTGGTGCTGGAGGAAACGCAGTGCCCCACCCCCGGCCCTGGCGAGGCCTTGGTGCGGGTGCGTGCCGTGGGGGTCAACCATGTGGATCTGGATGTGCGTGCGGGCACCGCCCGCGTGCCGATTCAATTCCCGCACATCTTGGGGCGCGAGTTCGCCGGAGAGGTGGCCGCCCTGGGCAGCGCGAGCGGTGCATTCAAAGAGGGCGACCGGGTTTGGGTGGCCAGTCGCTTGGCCTGTGGCCAATGTGAGTTTTGTTGGACCGGTCGCGACAACCTGTGTGAGCGCGGTCATTTCTTTGGCATGGGTTTGCCAGGGGGCTATGCGCAATATGTCAAAGTGCCGGTGGTGTCGCTGCGCGCCTTGCACCCGCAAATGGGTTTTGAACAAGCGGCGGCCAGCCAAATTGCGTTTGGTACGGCCTGGCATGTGCTGATCAACCGGGGCGGATTGCAGGCAGGTCAAACCGTGCTCATCCAAGCCGCGGGCTCGGGCATTGGCAGCGCGGCCGTGCAAGTGGCCAAGCACGCGGGTGCCACGGTGCTGGCCACCGCCGGCAGCGACAGCAAATTGGCCCGTGCCAAAGATTTGGGGGCTGACCACCTGATCAACTACACCGAACATCCGCATTTTTCAGAACAAGTGCTGGTACTGACCCAGGGCAAGGGCGTTGACTTGGTGATGGAGCACATCGGTGGTGAGGTGTTCACCCAAAGCCTGTCCAGCTTGAAAACCGATGGAAAAATCGTCACCGTGGGGGCCCATGCAGGCGAGGTGGTGACGCTGGACATTATTCCATTTTTTCGCCGACAGCTGCAATTGATCGGCTCGCGCAACGCCAACTTTGCCGAGCTCAATCAGGTGATGGACTTGGTGGCGCAAGGTCGCTTCAAGCCCGTGATCCATGCCGCTTTGCCGCTGGCCCAAGCGGCCCTGGCCCACCGCACCATGGGCGCGCGCGATGTGTTTGGCAAAGTGGTGCTGCTGCCCTGAACTTGACTCGACCCTCAGGCCGCTGAACGCTGTGGGTCAGCGGTCGCCTGAGAAGTTGTGGCTCAACGCCGCTTGGCCCGAAAACTGGCGCACATGCGCCACCATGGCCGCGCTGGGTTGCAAGTACATCTGGTGGCGGCTCACGCCAGCACCGGTGGTGCGGGCAATGCGCGCAAAAAAAGCCGCGTGTTGAAACAACACACCCAAGCTGTCCATCACCGGCACATCGCCTTGTGCTTGCAAGCGGCCCCGGCGCACCAAAAATTCGTTGAGCACCCCGTCGGCCGGAATGATGATGTCGGCGCCCCGGGCAATCATGTGGGCGCAAGCGGCGTCAAATCGTGCTTCGATGGCCAGCGCCAATTCTTCGTCGGCCTCCAAAGAAAACTCGTCAATCGCGGGCTCCAAGGCAATCGCGCCCGCGAAGCGCCGCTCCAAGCCATAGGCGTGCATCAGGTCAGAGTAATCATCTGACTGGTCGGCGCACAAGGTCACCAAGCCAAATTTGCGGCCCAAAGAGCAGGCCACCAAGGCACAGGTTTCGCCCAAACCCAACACCGGGATGTTGACCAAGGAACGCGCCGCACGCAAAGCGGGGTCGAAAAAGCAGCCAATGGCCACGGCGTCATAACCTTCGTTTTGGGCCACCATGGCGGCATCACAGACTTGCATTTCCAGTGCCGCGGCCACATAGCGGTGTTTGATGGCGTCGATGGGTGCGCACCCGGGGGCATAGGTCCCCGGCCGCAAGCCATGGATCATCACGCTGGCGTCTGAGCCCATGACCTTGGCCGCATGCTCGGTCAGCGTTTTTCGATACAAGGGCATGACCGTCAGGTCGGTGAAGCTTTGGTGCCAAATGCGCATGATGACCTTTCAGGGCTGAAGAAAAAACCGACTCGCGTGGCGCGAAATATCGGTGGCAAAGGCTTCGGTGGCATCAAAGCCTGCGTTTTGCAAGGTGACCAATTCGCCGTGTTTGAGCAACTTCATCATCTTGGGCCCTTGAGCACCCAGGTGCGCCTCTTGCGGCACACAGCATTCAATGACTTGGGTGGGGGCTTTGATGCGGCGCAAGGTGGCGCTGAAATCAAAATCAAAATTCATGCTGTAGACCTGGGCAATGTGGTTGCGGCATTGAACCATCTCGATCATGCGCGCTTCTTGTCCGCGCAAGGCCTCAGGCGTGATGCGCCGCCCGGTCATGAGGGCCGGGTTCCACCACACCTGGGCCAAGCCACTGAAATCCGCCGCCCAGTTGCGCAACAGGTGCGAGCCGTCAGGGTTGGCTTGGTAAGTGCCCATGTGTTTGCGCACCACTTCCATGATCGCGGCATTGCGGTCTTTGCGCGACACCACCAGGCTGTGGGTCATGCCGATGAGCACCGCCTTGTGGATTCGTTTCGGGTAGGCCGCGGCCATGGACGATGCAATTTTGTTTCCGGTGTGAAAGCCCAGCACATGTGCCCGCTCGATCCCCACACCGTCCATGAAGTGGATCATGCTGCGCGCCAAGTCCTCCATGCGGGTGCCCGGGGCAGGGGCGTCGGACATGCCAAAGCCCAAGGTGTCAGGTGCAAAGCAGTTGAATTGGGTCCCCAAT
>CAMDJU010000203.1 GCA_945900695.1 Bordetella parapertussis
CCCAGCCTGTGCGTAAGACACCGCCCCAGAGGCAATGCCATATTGGGTGGCCGTCACATCTTCGGTGAACAGCAAATCGGCCTGCGGTTGGACGTGGACCGCCGCTTGCAGCACCGCATGCACGGTGCAGTGGGCTGCGCGGGTGTCCAGATCGGTCAAAGGCATGACAAGGCTTTCACATGAAGAGTTGGATATTGCCAAATGCGGCATCGCAATTGACCAAGTCGACCCGCTTGAGCACGATGCGCCAATGCGCGCCTTGCAAGCGCAGGTCATAGGTGGCCCAACCGGCATACAACTGCTGTTCGTCAGCCCGGGTTTCGACGTAATGAAAAGCAGCCCGCACCCGGGCCAGCCCCGGGTCTGGGTCATGCGACTCCACGCTGGGCGCTTGCACCAGGTGGTGACAGCGGCTGATCGGCTCTTGCGAAAACGTGCGCCGCCCTTTAAGCCGCTCCACGCGAATGCCCAGCAACATCTTGTCCTCGTACATCAACGAGCCTTGCAACAAGGGGTCGGTTTGGCCATGGGTCAGGGGCATCCAGTAGTGGGCATCCTCGGCATACAGAGCCAGCCAGTCGTCCCAGCGCTGCTCATCAATGCACCGCACCTCCTGGTAGACCAAATGCACCAGGGCGCTGGGCGGTGTGGTGCTCATGCGCGCACCTCAGGGCCCATGGCCAAGTACTTGGCCCAAGCCCGGTATTGGTTGCGCATTTGTAACTCGCTCGTGCCGTTCACCACTTGGGTCGGCGTCTGTGTTTCAGTGGGGTCATACAAGCGCCCCACATTGACCCAATCGCGGCCACGCGAATGCAGGGCTTGCTGCGAGCGTTCGTAGACCTCGAGGTCATCGTGGCCCACGACCGAGGTCGGTGCGTTGATCAGGCGGTTGTACATCAAGGTGCGCTCGAGCAACAGATCGGGCGCACCCACCAAACGAAAGGTCCACGACTCCACCAGGGTGCGGTCGGCAGCCAGGGGTTTGAAAATGCGCAGGGTCTGGATCGGGCCTTTGACCATGATGTTGGGGAAGTAAATGGTGTTGTGCCGCACTTCGCCCAAAATTTGTTGCGCCCGCTGCTCGCCATAAGCCGCCTTCATTTGGTCCCAATATCCCGGTACTGGTGAATAAGCGGCGTGGATGGAATCGGCCGTGCCGGTGTGGCCATGGCCATTGGGCCAACTGCGGATGCCCATGCCTTCAAAAAATTCGTAAGGGCTGACGAAGGGCGCAAACAACTCCACCGCCATCGGCTTGGGCGTGCCCTCGGGAGCGGCCTTCCACACCTTGACCGCCGTGCCTGCCGAAGACTCGTGGGCCACCATGGGGTGGCAGGTGTCGGTTTGGTTGTCCACCAACATCTTCCAGTTGCAGTGGTGCATGTAGCGCAACACCCCACCGGCCACTTGCAGCTTGCCCTCAGGGGACCGATCGACCATGTTGTCAATGGTCGAGAGGGCGTCCCCGAAAAAGTCGCCGAACGATTCGCCCTGCCGCGCCAAACGGCAAAACACAAAGTCGCGGTACACCTGCACGGCACCCACCGCGGCCATGCCCAGCGCTGCCTCTGTGCCCTCCAAACCGCTTTGCGCGTAGCCACTTTTCAAAGGAATGGCCAGCACAGCCCCATCCAATTGGTAGGTCCAGGCGTGATACGGGCAGCGGAAAAATTTACCCGTGTTGCCCTGCTCCCGACCCGCCACTTTGACGCCTTTGTGGGCGCAGCGGTTGTGCAAGACACTGATGCCGCCATCCCATTGGCGAACCATGACCACGGGCTGGTCACCCACGGTGGTGGTGACATAGTCACCCGGCTGCGGTATGCGGCTGCCATGGCCGACAAACACCCAGGTGTGGCTGAACACGGTTTGCATCTCCAGCGCAAACACACCCGGGTCAATGAAGGCGTCGCGGTGCACCTCACAGCCGCGCAGCCAAGGGCTGGTGTCGATGGAGGATGTGGCGTTGGGCATGGGGATACCGATCAGCCTGTCAAGCCCAACCCTGGGCGGCCAAGGTGCTGTGAAAAGCCTTGCCGTGTTCGTCGGCCAAAGCCGCTTCGCGCAAAGCGCGCAGTTGCTCGGCGCTCAACAGCGCCCCGTGCTGTGCCACCAAGGCCAACAAACGGTCATGGTGTTGGTGACCGCGCGCATGGGTATCGCTGTAGCCTTTGATCAAACGCTGGCACCAAACGGTTTCCAGGGCCAATGCGGGGTGGGTGGGCGCCCATTGGCAAACCAAAGCCAACCACTGTTCGATGCGCTGGTTTTCCAGTTGGTAGCGCAGCGTTCCACGCCGCCAGGGCTTGAAGGCCGAGACCGCATACAAAAGAAAAAATCCGCCCAAAGAATTGGTTTGCACCACACGGCCATGGCTGAGCCAGCGCTCGCCCCAGCGCCGGCATGTGGGGGAGGCCCACAGCCATGCACCCAGGCCCGCAGGCAGGGTTTCACACACCTCTTGAAAACGGGGGTGCATGTATTCGTTGATGCGCAACAACTGATCGGCTTTTGCATGGACCTCTTCGCGCACCCGTGAAAAACGGGTGCCCCGGGTTTTGAGGTCGGCCACGCGCACCGTGTCTTCATACGACATCCACAAGGCCAAATGGCGTGCCATGGCGGCCATCAAATCCAACGGGTCATGGGCCAGCAAGTCTTTCACTCGGCGCAAACGGGCCACATACAGTTGTGCATAGGCGGGGTCTTGGTAATCGGCCATGCGCCGCACCCCTTCGATGGCCAAGGACCGGGCCGGCTCGGCCAACATCGCCCACACTTGATCCACACATTCGCGCATGACCGGGTCTTGGGGCACCGGTTTGACCGCTTCGGGCTGGGTTGGCGCAGGCACCACCACGACAGGGCTGTGCGCTTGGGCCAGGCCTTGGGCAAAGGCACGCAAACTGCTTTTCACGCCCAAACCGGCGCGCTCGATGGTGGCCTCAAACTGGTCGCGGGAGAACGGCAACAGCCCCACCCCCGCCAGGGCACCGAACAACACCGCGCTGATGACGCTGCCCTCTTGCTCTGCCAAAGCGGCCATGTCAAAACACACCAAACGTTGGGCAGCGGACTGGGCATGGGCCAAGAGTTGATCCGGGTCCACGCGGCCATCGCCCAAGGCTGATTTTTCGGTGATGGAGTAAACCCGGTGGGTCGATGCAATCAAGGTGGTTCTGTCGTTGGTGACCAAGCCGCGCTGAACGGCTCGGCCGGCCTCCATCAGCTCGGAGGCCAACACAATGTCCACGTCCCCGGGCAAGGGCATCAAGGCCAGCACCGGCTCCAGCGCCAGGGCACCAGGCGTGACTTTGGGAAACAACTCGACGTAATAAATGGTCGCACCAGTGCGCTGGGCCACGCCGGGCACCGAGGTGGTTTGCGCCCAATGGCCGGCGTTCTCGGCCAAATCCACGATCCAGTCGGCCAGCACACCACCGCCCTCGCCACCCATGGCGAGGATGGCGATCTTGATGGGTTGGGGTGATTTCTCCATGGCCATCAAAAAGCCCATTGCGCCAATTTTTGGGCACGACGGCGCTGCAAGCCAGCGACCATGCGCGCGCGCAAGCCGTCCCACCAACGCTCCCAGGCCGAGGGGTGGCTGACGATTTGGGCTTTGTAAAACGAAGGGCACAGCACCGCCGCATGGGACACCTCGCCACACATGCCGCAGCCGACACAGCTGTCGAGCACGGTGGTGACCGGGTCGGTGCGCAAAGGGTCGGGGTTGGGTTTGATCGACAAGGATGGGCATCCTGAAATGCGAATGCAGGCACGGTCCCCGGTGCAGGTGTCTGCATCGACCCCGAAACGCTCGCGCACCACCCGCTTGCCTGCAGCGAGTTGGGCGCGCACCTGGGGTTTTTCACGCCGCTGGCGGTTGAGCATGCACTCTGACTGGGCCACCAAGACCTTGGGGCCTGCGTGGGTGCTGGTCAAAGCCTCTTTCAATGCGTCGCGCATCCCCGCCACGTCATAGGTGCGCTTGAAGGTGCGCACCCATTCCACGCCGACACCGCGCACTGCTTTCTCGATCAGGTGACCGGTGCTGCGGGTGGGGTTGAGGGCCTTGGACGAGAGCACGTCTTGCCCGCCGGTGGCCGAGGTGTAGCTGTTATCGACCACGATGGTCAGGTTGTTGCTGCGGTTGAACACCGCATTGGCAATGCCGCTGGTTAGGCCGTTGTGCCAAAAACCACCATCGCCCATGATGGAGATGGCTTTTTTACCCGCTGGCACATTCATCGCAGAAGCACCTGCTGCGCCCAAGCCATAGCCCATGGTGGTATTGCCAATGTGGAAAGGCGGCAGGATGGAGAACAAGTGGCAGCCAATGTCGGCGCTGACGTGGTGGGGGCCCAATTCTTTTTCGACCAACTTCATGGCCGCAAAAATCGGGCGCTCTGGGCAGCCGGTGCAAAAGCCGGGCGGGCGCGGTTGCACCACTTGTTGCAAGGGCTTGAGCGCAATCACTTTGTGGGCCTTGGCCGGCATGGGTACGCTGGGAAGTGGCGCTGACTTCGTCAACGCCAAACCCGTGCCGCTGGGCGACTGGACCGCGTCCAACAAACCGTACTTCTGGGCAAAGGCCCGCACCCCTTTGAGCACCTCGTGCACGGTGTATTCGCCCGCTGGTGGCAGCAGGTCTTTGCCGTGCAGCACTGCACTGCAACCTGCTTGGCGCAGCACCGTGGCGACGTTTTGCTCAACAAAATTGGGTTGGCCCTCTTCCACCAGCAAGACCGCGCGCTTGCCCTGGCAAAAGCGCAACACTTCGGCATCGACCACGGGATAGGCGACGTTCATCACATACAAGGGGACCCGGCTGCGGCCATACACATCGGCCAGGCCCAAGCGCTCGAGCACCCGCACCAAGGCGTTGTAATTGCCACCTTGCACCACGATGCCCACGTCTTGAAGATCGCCCTCAAAAAATTCATTCAGTTGGTTTTTTTCAATGAAGTCCACCGCCGCAGGCCAGCGTTGGGTGAGTTTTTCTTGCTCGTGCACAAAGCTCGCGGGCGGCAACACAATGCGGCTGACATCCCGCTGTGGTTGCTCCATGGCTTCGTGCAGCGCAAACGGGGCGCGCACATTGTCACTGGCGGTAAAACGCCCATGCACATGGCAGGCACGGATGCGCAACTGCAACATCACCGGGGTGTGGCTGGCTTCGGACAACTCAAAACCCATCTTGACGGCCTTGACCATGCTGGGCAAAT
>CAMDJU010000204.1 GCA_945900695.1 Bordetella parapertussis
CTGGGCCAAGAGGTGGTGGGCTCGCTCACGCCAGGTCAGGCCTTGGTGGGCCTGGTTCAGCGCGAATTGGCTGCCACCATGGGCGAGGGCGTGGCCGACATCAACCTGGCTGCCCAACCGCCCGCAGTGATCCTGATGGCGGGTTTGCAAGGGGCGGGCAAAACCACCACCACGGCCAAGCTCGCGCGCCACTTGATCCTCAAGCGCAAAAAGAAGGTGCTCACGGTCTCGGCCGACGTTTACCGCCCTGCAGCCATTGAACAGCTCAAAACCGTTTCGGCCCAAGCCCAGGCGGAATGGTTTCCCAGTGAGGTGGGGCAAAAACCTGTGGACATTGTGTTGGCCGCCCTTGAGCACGCCAAACGGCATTACTTTGATGTGTTGCTGGTCGACACTGCCGGTCGCTTGGCCATTGATGAAGCTTTGATGCTGGAAATCCAGCAGATCCATCAAGCCCTGAACCCCGTTGAAACTTTGTTCGTGGTGGACGCCATGCAGGGCCAAGATGCGGTCAACACGGCGCGCGCCTTCCATGAGGCGCTGCCTTTGACGGGCATTGTGTTGACCAAGACCGATGGCGATTCGCGCGGCGGCGCGGCTTTGTCGGTGCGACAAATCACCGGCGCGCCCATCAAATTTGCCGGCACCAGTGAAAAAATAGACGGCTTGGAGGTGTTTGATGCCCAGCGCCATGCCGGCCGCATTTTGGGCATGGGCGATATCGTGGCCTTGGTCGAACAAGTCACGGCCGGTGTGGACATGCAGGCGGCGCAACAAATGGCGGCCAAGGTCAAGTCAGGTGCCGGCTTTGACCTGAACGACTTTTTGGCCCAGTTGCAGCAAATGAAGCAAATGGGCGGATTGGCCAGCATGATGGACAAGTTGCCCTCGCAGTTGACGGCCAAGGCCGGCGCCGTGGACCTCAACCGTGCCGAAAAAGAAATGAACCGCAAGCAAGGCATCATCCACAGCATGACGCCGCGCGAGCGCAGCCATCCAGATTTGATCAAAGCCACCCGCAAGCGCCGCATCGCCTCAGGGGCTGGGGTTCAGGTGCAAGAGGTCAATCGCTTGCTCAATGAGTTTGCTCAGATGCAAGACATGATGAAAAAAATGCGCGGCGGCGGCTTGATGAAGATGATGAAAAAGTTTGGCGGCATGAAAGGCATGGGCGGATTTCCCGGCATGCCCCGGTAACGCCTGGTCATCGCCAGTCAAGGCTCAGGCAGGCCCGGTGTTTGGGCCATCTTGGGCCTGCTCAAGCCCGCGTGAGCACCTCGCCACGCAAAGAATGCGGCAAGGCCTCGGTGATGCGCACATCGATCATGTGCCCCACCAACCTGAGGTGCTCTGGTCCACTGGGGAAATTCACAATCCGATTGCACACCGTGCGTCCCATGGACTGGGGTCCGGCCAAGCCCGGTTTGCGCGCTGGCCCTTCGACCAAGATGCGCTGCACCGTGCCCACCCGGCTGGCGCTGATGGCTTGCACGTTTTCTTCTATGCGCGCTTGCAGATGTTGCAGTCGCGCCAGTTTCACCGCATGTGGCGTCTCGTCGTGCAAGGCCGCCGCTGGCGTGCCCGGGCGTGGGCTGAAGATGAAACTAAATGAACTGTCAAACCCAATGTCATCGATGAGCTTCATCATCTTTTGAAAGTCTTCTTCGGTCTCGCCGGGAAAGCCGACGATGAAGTCGCTGCTCATCGATAAATCTGGCCGGATGGCGCGCAGTTTGCGAATGGTGCTTTTGTATTCCATGGCGGTATAGCCGCGCTTCATGGCCATCAAAATGCGGTCAGACCCGTGCTGCACCGGCAAATGCAAGTGGCTCACCAACTGTGGCACCTTCGCGTACACATCCATCAAGCGTTGGGTGAACTCATTGGGGTGGCTGGTGGTGTAGCGGATGCGCTCGATGCCTGGGATGTCGGCCACATATTCAATCAGCAGTGCAAAGTCGGCGATGTCGCTGGTGCCACCCATGGTCCCACGGTAAGCGTTGACGTTTTGTCCCAGCAAGGTGATCTCTTTGACGCCTTGCCCAGCCAAGCCGGCCACCTCGACCAGCACATCGTCCAGCGGGCGGTTGACCTCTTCGCCCCGGGTGTAGGGCACCACGCAATAGCTGCAGTATTTGGAGCAACCCTCCATGATGCTGACAAAGGCCGAGGCACCGGTGACCCGCGCGGGCGGCAGGTGGTCAAACTTTTCAATCTCGGGGAATTGGATATCGACCTGTGGTTTGGCCAAGTCGCGCCGCTGGTCCAGCAGTTGCGGCAAGCGGTGCAAGGTTTGCGGCCCAAACACCACGTCCACAAAGGGCGCGCGGGCGATGATGTCTGCCCCTTCTTGGCTGGCCACACAACCACCCACCGCAATGCGCACCCCTTTTTTCGCCAAGTGCTTGACCCGGCCCAGGTCGGAAAACACTTTTTCTTGGGCCTTCTCGCGCACCGAGCAGGTGTTGAACACAATCAGATCGGCTTGCTCCACATCATCGGTGGTTTCATAGCCTTGGGCTTGGTGCAACACATCGGCCATTTTGTTCGAGTCGTACTCGTTCATTTGGCAACCGAAGGTCTTGATGAAAACTTTGGGGCTCATGGCGCAAAGTGGGCCCAAGGCCGGGTGCAGCGGTTCATGGTGTCAATCCAGAGGCTGTGAAAGAAGCGCAGATTCTAAAGGCCGCCTTGGCCGGCCCTTATGATGACTGGCATGAGCACATTCACACAAACCATTTTGTTCACCGACTCCGATGGGCGTGCGCGCTTTCGCGAGCAGGTGTTGGCGCTGGACCAAGGCACACCGCAGTCGCGCTTGTCAGCCCTGATGCAAGGCGGCGGTTATCAATTGCGCCACAGCCCGGTGGGTTTTCGCAGTGCATTTCATGTCAGTTCGCACCCCCAATGGGTCTTTATATTAGAGGGCCAAATGGAAATCGGCTTGCAAGACGGCAGCTCTCGCATCTTCCACCCGGGCCAACATTTTTATTCCGCCGATTTGTTGCCCGAGGGGGCCGTGTTTGATGCCCAGGTGCACGGGCATTGGAGTTGCCAGCGGGGCTCAGATCCTCTGGTGACCTTGTTTGTGCGCGCTTAAGTAAATCATAAGATTTCATTTGCGCAACTTCTGCGCACGCGGGCTCAAGTCCAAGCCTATTCGGACCGATACTCCCACACCAACCAAAGGCGACAGGTTTTCTGTGCGCCTGGGCGTCGACCACGGGTCGGCCTTATTTTGAGCATCTCGACTGGAGTGTGATTTACCATGAAAAAATACCTGCGTTTACTCCTTGAAATCGTGCTGGGCCTGTTGCTGGTGGCCGCCGGTGCGTTTGGTTACATGAATTTTTCGGGCAAAAAGCACATCTCCCTTGAGCTGACAGAAGTGGTGGAGAGCTTGGACGAAGCCAAGGAAGAGTTGGCCAAAACCAGTGAAGAACTGCAAGAAGCCGAGGCCAAGGTCAAGGATCTCAGCGCCAAGGCGCGCGAACTCGAAGCGGTCAAGGCCGCTTTCGCCAACGGCGTGTTGTTGGGTGATATCGAGAGCATTTACAAAGGTCTGAAAACCGGTTTGAGCGCGGAGCGCCAACTCAGTTTGGGCGCTGTGCGTTTGTTGACCAACGGACCCAAAGACCCCGAAACCGTCAGTGCGTTCAACAAGGCCTTGGAGATGGCCGATTGGTCCAGCCGGCTCAACGCTGTGTGCGCGGCGCAAAATGCCCTGGTTGCTGCGGGCGAAAAAATCACTGTTTTGGCTGACTGTGCCCCAGGCAAGGGCGATACCAAACACGGCAAAGGCGGTCATGGCGCTGCCCATTGGGGTTATGAGGGCGAAATGGGCCCGGAAAACTGGGGCAAAGAGTTCCCCACCTGTGCCAATGGGAAAAAGCAGTCGCCTCTGAACATCGTGGGGCCTTTTGAAAAATCCAAAGACAGCTTGGAGGTCAGCTACAAATCCGGCCCGTTGCGCATGCTCAACAACGGCCACACCATCCAAGTCAACATTCCCCCTGGCAGCACGGCCAAAATCAATGGCGAAGTGTTTGACCTGCTCCAATTCCACTTCCACCGCCCCAGCGAAGAAAAAATCGAAGGCAAACCCATGGCCATGGTGGCCCACTTTGTCCACAAGAGCAAAGCCGGCAAACTCGCGGTGATAGGTGTGTTGCTCAAAGAGGGCAAGGACAACGAGGCCATCAATGTGTTGTGGGACAACATCCCAGCCAAAGAAGGCCCCGAGGTCAAGCTCGACAAAATCAGCTTTGATCCCGGCAAGCTGATCCCTGCGGCCTTGACCCACTACGCGTATGAAGGCTCTCTGACCACACCACCTTGTACCGAAGGGGTGAACTTCTACATCTTGAAAACACCGGTGGACATCTCCAAAGCCCAGGTGGCCAAGTTCCCCTTCAAGATGAACGCCCGTCCCGTGCAGCCATTGAATGGCCGCAAAATCGGCGCCAACTGATGCACAGCGCCCCGAACCCGGGGCTTTGAAAACAACAACGCCTGCATGTGCAGGCGTTGTTATTTGAGGGCCCCAAAAAGCCACCCCTTGGGGTGGCTTTGGCGTGTGCAAAACCTTAAATGGTTTTCAGCCGATCGGTGGAGGGCACGACGCGGGTGAGCCGAATGCCGTAGCGGTCGTTGACCAACACCACCTCGCCTTGGGCGACGACGGTGTTGTTGACCAGCAGGTCCAAAGGCTCGCCGGCAATCCGGTCGAGTTCGACCACGCTGCCTTGGGTCAGGCGCATCAAATCCTTGATCTTGATTTGGGCCCGGCCCACTTCAATGGACAGCGAAACAGAGATGTTTTGCAGCACATCGGCGTTGATGTTGCCCGGGTGGCTGTACTTGAAGTCCTCTGCGGAAGGACCGTCCAGTGCGGCAGGCGATGCGGAAAGTTCTTGGGCGGGGTTGGTCTCGGGGGTGTCTGTGGCGTCGCTCATGGTTTTTTCCTGACTTAAATTTGACCGGGGACAATTTGTCGCTCAATGCGCACCGCCACTTGAGAGCCGCGTGCACCCACGCTGACACCAAAGGACGGCACACCATTGGCGATCAATTGCGCCATTTCGGGTTTTTTGAAATAAAGCAAATCGCCTTCTTTCATGGTTTGCAAGTGATGCAAGGTGGTCTTGATTTGGCCCATGACCACATGCAAGTCCATGCGCGAGTCGCCCACGGCCAC
>CAMDJU010000205.1 GCA_945900695.1 Bordetella parapertussis
CAGGGGAGTCTATGGTTTCAAGCAAATTGGCCATGATTTTTTTCCTCTCAACGGTCGCGCTGTACCACCCTGTGGGCCAAAGCCCGCAAGGCCCCATCGTCTCTCAAATTGGCGGCATCCAAAGCCGCCAAAGCCTCTTGCAACAAAGCCTGGGCTTGGGCTTGGGCACCCGCCAGCCCCAACAATGACACAAAAGTGGGTTTGTCGTTGGCTTGGTCTTTGCCAGCGGTTTTGCCCAGGGTGGCCGAATCGGCGGTCACATCCAAAATATCGTCAACCACTTGAAACGCCAATCCAATGGCTTGGGCATGGCGTTGCAGGCAGGCCAGGGTGGAGGCATCGGCACCGGCACTTAAAGCACCCATGTGCACACTGACTTCGAGCATGGCGCCGGTTTTGCGCCGGTGCATGTCGCGCAAGGCCGCCTCGGACATGGCCATTCCCACATGGGCCAAATCGATGGCTTGGCCACCGGCCATACCGTGGTGGCCAGCGGCACGGGCCAAAGCCGCACACAACTGGGCCTGAACCGCTGGGGCCACGCTGCCGTCTTCCGGCGTGAGCAACTCAAAAGCCAAGGCCTGCAAGGCATCCCCCGCCAGCAAGGCCTGCGCCTCGCCATAGGCCACGTGCACCGTGGGCTTGCCCCGGCGCAGCACATCGTTGTCCATGCACGGCATGTCGTCGTGCACCAGGGAGTAAGCGTGGATCAACTCCACCGCACACGCCGAGCGCAAGGCCGCAGGCAGCACGGGCGCACCTGACACCGCGCGTGCGGCGGCCAAGGTGAGCAAGGGGCGCAGGCGCTTGCCGCCGTCGAGCACCGCATAGCGCATGGCCTCGCCCAAGCCCGCTGGGGCCGACAGTGGCACCCACTCGGACAAGGCCAACTCCACCTGGTTCAGGCTGTGGACCGTCCAGTCGCGAAAGGCGGCGTCTGCGGGATTCATGGGCTGGGGTTCCAAGGCTTGAGCAAGCCGTCATCGAGCACCTTGATTTGCTGCTCCACCTGCTGCAGTTTGGCCTGGCAGTAGGCCAACAGCTCCGAGCCGCGCTGGTAACTCACGATCAGTTGGTCCAGCGGCAATTGACCGCCCTCCAAACCGGCCACCAAGGCTTCCAGCTCTTGCATGGCCGCCTCGTAGCTGACGGGTGCCGGTGCAGTCGGTGTGGCAGGGGTGGCTGGGGTTTTGGGCATGGTGTTTCGGGCTGTGAAGTGTCACATTCTATTGACACTTTGGGGCTTTGGGATGGGTTTTCAAGGAAGATCCCAGGTCCATGGCCCCCCGGGTTAGAATCCACCCCCCCTGGTCTGCCCATGTGGCAGGCTTTTTCCACCTCTCCCTGTGGGGAGTCTTTGGTCAGGTCAATCATGTCTGATTTAAGTCTTCAACTGCAGCAGGCCGCAAGCCAACTACCAGTTTCCAGCTACTTTGACACGGCGCTGTTTGAGCGCGAGATGGCGACCATCTTCCAAGGCGGGCCCCGCTATGTGGGGCACGAATTGAGCGTGCCCGAACTGGGCGACTATGCGGCCTTGCCCCAAGAGGGCGAGGGCCGGGCCTTGGTGCGCACCGCCCAAGGGGTGGAGCTGATCTCTAATATATGCAGGCACCGCCAGGCCGTGATGCTCAAAGGGCGCGGCAACTTGAACGCCCCCCACAATGCCGCCAGCGCCTCGGGCAACATCGTGTGTCCGGTGCACCGCTGGACTTACGCCCCCAGCGGCCAATTGCTGGGCGCACCGCACTTTGCCCAAGACCCGTGCCTGAACCTCAACAACTACCCGCTGCGGTCTTGGAACGGCTTGCTATTTGAAGACAACGGCCGCGACATCGCTGCCGACCTGACCCAGATGGGCCCGCGCCAAGCGCTGGACTTCAGCGGTTATGCGCTGGACCGGGTGGAGATGCACCACTGCAACTACAACTGGAAAACTTTCATCGAGGTGTATTTAGAGGACTACCACGTCGGCCCCTTTCACCCCGGTTTGGGCCAGTTTGTGTCGTGCGAAGACCTGAGATGGGAGTTTCACAACGAGTTTTCGGTGCAAACCGTGGGCGTGGCCAACCAGTTGAAGGCCGCGGGCAGCGCCGTCTACCAGCGCTGGCACCAAGCGGTGATGCAGTTTCGCCAAGGCAAACCGCCAGAGCATGGGGCCATTTGGCTCACCTACTACCCGCACATCATGGTCGAGTGGTACCCGCATGTGCTCACCGTGTCCACCCTGCACCCAATCAGCCCGACCCAGACCATGAACATGGTGGAGTTTTATTACCCCGAAGAAATCGTCGCCTTCGAGCGCGAATTTGTCCAGGCCCAGCAAGCTGCCTACATGGAGACCTGCCTGGAAGACGACGAAATCGCCGAGCGCATGGACGCCGGGCGCTTGGCCCTGATGCAGCGCGGTGACGACGAGCGCGGCCCCTACCAAAGCCCGATGGAAGACGGGATGCAGCATTTCCACGAGTGGTACCGACAGCGCATGGCTTTTCGCGGCTGAAATGCAGGCCGTATGGATGCTGCTCTCTGCCGTGTGTTTTGCCGGCATGGGGGTGTGCGTCAAGTTTGCGTCCGAGCATTTCAACGCATCTGAGCTGGTTTTTTACCGGGGCGTGATCAGCGTGCTGATCATGCTGGCCATGCTGCGCGGGCGCGACATCGAGTGGCGCACCCGCATGCCCGGCCAGCACCTGTGGCGCTGCGCCGTGGGCGTGTTCTCTTTGGGCACCTGGTTTTACGCCCTGGCCGAGTTGCCCCTGGCCACAGCCATCACCCTCAACTACATGAGCAGCGTCTGGGTGGCTTTGATGGCCCTCATCGCCACGCTGTGGTGGCGACTGCGCGGCAGCGGCATGCGGCCTGCCCTGGCCCAAAACGGCCGCCAAGCCTGGCCCCTGGGTCTCAGCATCTTGGCCAGTTTTGCCGGGGTGGTGTTGATGCTGCGCCCCACGGTCGATACCAGCCAATGGTTTGCTGGCGTGGTGGGCTTGGTCTCTGGCGTGGTCTCGGCCCTGGCCTATTTGCAAGTGCGCACCCTGACCCAAGCCGGTGAACCCATCACCCGCACCGTTTTGTTTTTCTCCATCGCCACTGTTTTTGCGGGGGCTGCGGGCATGGGCGTGCAAGGCGTATCAACCTGGAACGCCCAAGCCGCCATGTGGTTGCTGCCCTTGGGGGGGCTGGCCTCGGCGGGGCAAATCTTCATGACCCGCGGCTACAGCCACGGCCCCACCTTGGTGGCGGCCAATTTGCATTACGCGGGCATTGTGTTTGGTGCCTTGTTCAGTGTGGTGTTTTTCGACGATCCACACACTTGGTGGACTTGGGCAGGCATGGCCGTTATCCTGCTCAGTGGCATCTGGGCCACTTGGCTGCAAGAATCACCCCCCAACCCCTCTGCGGAGAATTGAATGCACACTCACCTGATCAACGTTGAACAACTCAAAGCCCTCAAAGACCAGCCCTGCTTGGTGTTTGACGTCAGCGCCGATCTGTTTAAACCCGAAGCCGGTTTACAAATGTATGGCCAAGAGCACATTGCGGGGGCGGTGTATGCCGACCTCAACGAGCACCTGAGCGAATCCGACCCCGCCTATGCCGTCAATGGCGGGCGCCACCCCCTGCCCCAGCGCGAGGTGCTGGCCCAGTGGCTGCGCAGCGTGGGCCTGAACAACGACATGCAAGTGGTCGTCTACGACCGACAAGGGGCCAATTACTGTGGCCGCCTGTGGTGGATGATCAAATGGTGTGGCCACGACGATGTGGCCGTGCTCGACGGCGGCTTTCAGGCCTGGCAGCAATCCGGCGGGGCCATCACCCGGGGCATTGAAGCCCCCCGCCCAGAGGGCAACTTTGCCCTGTCAACGCCCTTGGCGAATTGGCGCAGCACCGCCGAGGTCGCCGCGCAACTGGGCCGACCCGAGCAAACCTTGATCGATGCACGTGCCCCCGCCCGCTTTCGCGGCGAGACCGAGCCGCTGGACCCGGTGGCCGGTCACATCCCCGGCGCGTTGAACCGCCCGTTTGCCTTGAACCTCGATGACAAAGGCTTCTTCAAAAGCCCCGACGTGCTGCGCCAAGAGTTTGAACAACTGCTGAACGGCCGCGACCCCGCTACTGTGGTCCACCACTGCGGCTCAGGTGTGAGCGCCCTGCCCAACCTGCTGGCCATGGCCATCGCCGGCCTGGGCACCAGCGCTTTGTACCCCGGCAGCTGGAGCGAGTGGTGCAACACCCCTGGCTTGGCTTGCGCCAAGGGCTGACATCAGATCCTGCAACTGCCAACCTTGCTGAATGCCATAAAAAACCAATACGCCGAGAATCAACAAAGTCACATATTTCGGCAATAAAATTGATTTTTCGCCATTTTCCTGGCGTTTTTTAAGGACTTGCAATGAGGCATGCTGGTGTGTTGCGTTTCGCATTTTTGATCGCCTTGCTGAGCCCTGTTTGGCTTGGCGCACAGCCAGCAACCAACGCCACAGAGCCTGCCGTCTCAAATGCATCGCAAGGAGCCACCGGCGGTTCGGAGCGACCCACCAGTGACACAACAACTGCGCCGCCCAAGGGCGACGCGGTGTTTCGTTTTGAGCGTGAAAAAGACCGTTGGATTTTGATTGACGTCAGCGTGCGCGTTTTTTTGGATGGCAAGCAAGTTTGCGCTTTGGCCAACGGGGGCAACTGCGAAGTCCAAGCCACACCCGGCGCCAGGCGCATCAAAATCGATCAGCGCTTCACCACGGGCGAGTTTTCGCGTCTTTTTAATGCAGAGGCGGGTAAGCGTTACACCTTGGGCATCACCACAAAAGAATCCAAAGCGTGGATTGAAGCTTTCGCGCCCATTGTGGGCGGGGCCGCTTATTATTTCGGCAACCGCAGCGGTGAGGATTCGGACAACTCCGATTGGACCGCCAAGCTCATTGCCCAGGAATAAGGCGCTGGCGCATCAATCAGTGTATGTGCCCTAACTGGGTGACCCCAGTGACCAAGGCAATCCCTGCAAACAGCCAGCCAATTTGCGCCACGGTGGCGTTGGCGCTCAAGCGCTTTTGAAGCTGCGGGATCAAATCGGCCAAGGCCACATATATATAGCTGCTGCTGGCCAGGGTGAGCCAAAAGGGCAGCCATTCCTCATGGCCCGCGATCAGGCTGTAGCCGACCAAACCGCCCAGCACCGTGACCCCACCGGCC
>CAMDJU010000206.1 GCA_945900695.1 Bordetella parapertussis
AGGCTGCAGAAGGCCCACAATTTCGGGCTATAATTTCGCCTTTCGATACCACCACGGGGGTATAGCTCAGCTGGGAGAGCGCTTGCATGGCATGCAAGAGGTCAGCGGTTCGATCCCGCTTACCTCCACCAGTCGTATCGAACAGTCCAGGTTTTGACCCTATCGTCTAGAGGCCTAGGACATCACCCTTTCACGGTGAGTACCGGGGTTCGAATCCCCGTAGGGTCGCCAAGTTGTCTTCACTTGGTTGCGTGCAACAGCGCAACGCGAGAAGCACCTACCAGGAGTGGTAGTTCAGTTGGTTAGAATACCGGCCTGTCACGCCGGGGGTCGCGGGTTCGAGCCCCGTCCACTCCGCCATCAAAGAAAAAGCCGTTGTTTTTGCAACGGCTTTTTTCTTGGGTTTTGGCGTTCGTGGGTACCGGCTCCATCAGCCTTTCACTGCGCGAGGACCGGCACTTTATTCACGGCACCCGCTCTGGGATGTGGCCCTTCAAAAGTGCATCTGGCGTGGTTTGTCTGTCTTTGCCCGTCAGATGATATGTACAAAAACTAATGACTTTCCCTGTGTTTCAAAAGCATCGCTTGACGCGATGTGGCGGCGGCTTTAAAACCTGCCGGTGCTGATTACCTCCAGGGCATTTGGAGGCCTCAAGTGGTTTGGCAGAGGGCTCGGTCATGGCGTTGAGTTTTTTGTATTCAAACCGTTGGAGATGCACAAACTGGTTGGCTAAGGCCAGGTGTCGACTGTTTCTTTTGGAATTGTCAAAGAGAGGACTGACAGATGGACCATTTATCTACCCCTGAATCTGGCACTGCGGTGTATGCGCTGAAGCGCATGAGTTTGGCTTGCACATGAGCCGGCGCACCCTCACGCCCCATGCCCCCAGTTTGGGGGACCCCAATTGTTGGTCCGATGGTGTTGTCCCCATGACCTCTGTGCCCGGGGGGTTGACCGCCAATGCCCAAGGGGGGCTGAATTGGCTGCTCAACACCCTGGAAAAAGAGGTTTTGCCGCGTTTGTTGCAGGCCCATGCACACAGCGATGCCGGACCCGACAAGCGTCCATCCATCAGTGACAACGATGTGCCCCCCAGTGTGGTGCAACCCTTGGTGCAAATGGCCTTGACCAACGACACCGCCGATATCCTGGCCTACGTGCAAGCCATTCACGCCCAAGGCGTGGCTTTGGAAACGGTGTATTTGCATGTGCTCACGCCCGTGGCGCGCACACTGGGTGAAATGTGGGAGCGCGATGAATGCAGCTTCACCGATGTCACCGTGGGTTTGTGGCGTATCAAGCAAGTGATGCATGAACTCAGCCCCACTTTTCAAAGCGTGGCCCAAGAACAGTCGCATGGGCGCGAGGTGATGCTGGTTCCGACACCTGGCTCGGCCCATAACTTGGGCTTGTTCATGGTGTCCGAATTTTTTCGTCGCTCGGGTTGGCGTGTCAGTGGTGAGTTGTTGTCCCAAACCAGCGACATGCTGCATGTGGTGCGTAAAGACTGGATTGATTTGGTCGGTTTGTCGGTGGCCTACTCAGACCACCTGGAGGTTTTGACCGAATTGATCAAAGCCTTGCGCTTGGCCTCCCGCAACCCAGCGCTGCAAGTGATGGTGGGCGGGCCTTTGATGTTGGCGCATCCCGAGTACGTGACCACCGTGGGAGCCGATTTCATGGCCGTGGATGCCCAAGAAGCCGTGGCCCAGGCCGAATCACGTGTTCCCATGCGCAACCCGACCTGAGTGGTTTTGTGTGGATGGGCTTGGTGGATGACCTGCCAAGCTTCAGCCCCACCTTATTTAATTTTTGGCCAGACCCACAACCCACTGGCCAAGGCGGTGCCCACCAAAATGATGGTCCCACTGAGCACGTGCACCATGCTCAAGCTTTCCTCAAACAGCACGGCCCCCAGCAAGCTGGCAAATACAGGGATCAAATAGGTCACCGACATGGCTTTGGTGGCCCCAATTTGGGTGTTGAGTTTGAAGTACAGCGCGTAGGCGGCAGCGGTGCACACGATGCTCAGGGCTGCAATGCTGGCCCATGCATGCCAGGGTGGCATTTGGGCAGGCCACAGCCACCAGGTGGGAAGTGCCAACAAAGCGGTGGCGCCCATCAAGCTGCCGCAAGCGGTGGTCAAGGCAGACACCGAACGCAAATGGCGTTGGGCGAAGCAGGCGGCCAAGCCGTAAAAAAAAGTCGCCAACAAAACGGCCAATATGCCCCAGGTGGATGCTTGTTCGCTCACCGGGGCAATTGGATCGCGCCCAAAGGTCAACACCGCCACACCCAAAAAACCGATGGCCAAGCCCAGCCAGCGGGATGAAGTCGGGCGGTCTTTCAGCCAAAGCCATGCCAGCAGGCCGCCAAACAAGGGCGTGCTGGCGTTCAGGATGGAGGCCAAGCCGGTGCTCATTTCATGCACGGCGTAACCCAACAGTGCAAACGGAATGGCCGAGTTGATGCAGCCCATGAAAAAGGTGTTGCGCCAGTGTCTTTGCATTTCGGTGTGCAAGCCTTTGGCATAAACCACCGGAAGCAACACCAGCGTGGCCAGGCCTACCCGCAGGCAGGCTGTGGGAATGGGCCCAAAAAACTCAGATCCCCAGCGCATGAACACAAACGAGGAGCCCCAGATCATGGACAAGAGTAGAAAGGACGGCAGCCAACTGCGCAAGGGTGGGGTGTTCACAAGTGACCCATGATAGCGGCCACGTTGGTGTGGCGCACCCCTGGTCGCCCATGGGATGGGCAATGGCAGCCTCTTACAATCGCGCGCATGAAAACCGACCCCCACGCTTTCAAAGCCTATGACATCCGAGGCCTGGTTCCCACCGCCTTGAATACCGAATTCGCCATGGCCTTGGGCCGGGCTTTTGGCCAACACGCTTTGGCCGCTGGTGAGACCACGGTGGCTGTGGGTTGTGATGGGCGCTGGAGTTCGCCCAGCCTGAGCGCGGCCTTGGTGCAAGGTTTGGTCGATGTGGGCATGGAAGTGATCGACGTGGGGATGGTCACCACCCCGATGCTGTACTTTGCTGCCCACACGCTGTGCCGCAGCGGCATTCAGGTCACGGGCAGCCATAACCCCAAGGACTACAACGGCTTCAAAATGGTTTTGGCCGGGCGCGCCATCTATGGCGAGGACATCCAGGCTTTGCGCGCCACCATGACCGATGAAAGCTGGGTTTTGAGGGCCGGTGGCCAGGTGCGTTTGATGAACATTCTCAAGCCATACAGCGACCGCATCATTGGCGATGTGCGCTTGTCGAGGCCCATGAAAATCGTGATGGACAGTGGCAACGGTGTGGCCGGTGCTTCGGCGCCGGGCATTTTTCGGGCCCTGGGCTGTGAAGTCATCGAGTTGTTCAGTGAGGTCGATGGGCAGTTTCCCAACCACCACCCCGACCCCAGCAAGCCTGAAAACCTGCAAGATTTGATCGCCGCTTTGGCCCGCACGGGCGCTGAGTTGGGTTTGGCCTTTGATGGCGACGGTGACCGCTTGGGCATTGTGACCCGCGATGGCCAAAACATTTACCCCGATCGGCAAATGCAGTTGTTCGCCCAGGATGTGCTTTCTCGCGTGCCCGGGGGCACCATCGTCTACGACGTGAAATGCTCGCAACGCCTGGCCCCAGCCATTCGCGCGGCCGGGGGCGAGCCGCTGATGTACCGCACGGGGCATTCGTTGATCAAAGCCAAAATGAAAGAAATCGACTCACCCTTGGGCGGGGAGATGAGCGGCCACATCTTTTTCAAAGAGCGTTGGTTTGGCTTTGACGACGGCACCTATGCGGGTTGCCGTTTGCTGGAGATCCTGAGCCGATCAACCGACGCCAATGCCGTTTTACTGGCCTTGCCCACCAGCCATTCCACCCCCGAGTTGAATGTGCCTTGTGCCGAAGGTGAGCCCCACCGCGTGGCCCAGTCACTGCTCGAAGCCGTGCAGGCCGGACGCTTGCCGCAGCACCCAGGGGTGGATGCGCCCAGTGTCTCGGGCATTGATGGTGTGCGGGTTGACTGGGAAGACGGATTTGGTTTGATTCGCGCATCCAACACCACCCCGGTGTTGGTGCTGCGTTTTGAGGGGCAAACCCCAGCGGCCTTGGTGCGCATTCAAGCTGACATGATGGCTTTGCTGACATCGGTCAAACCCGACGCGGCGGTGACGGAGTCTGCACATTGAGGGTGCTGGTCGTCAAGCTGTCTTCGCTGGGCGACGTGATTCAAACCCTGCCTGTACTGCACGACATCTTGGCTCGTTACCCGCAGGCCCAGATCGATTGGGTGGTGGAAGAGGCCTTTGCCGATTTATTGCGCACAGTGCCCGCCATTTCACGGGTGATTCCCATCGCCCAGCGGCGTTGGCGCCGTGCCCCTTGGTCGCTGGAGGCGCGGCGAGGGTGGTCGGCTTTTTGGGCCGACTTGCACACGCAACCCTACGATGTGGTGATTGACTTTCAAGGGCTGATCAAATCGGCGCGCGTGGCAAGGGGCGCGCGCTTGACCCCAGGGGGCTACAGCATCACCTATGCCAACGCCAGCGATTGGTGTGCCTACGAGTGGCCGGTGCGCTATATGCTCAAGCGCAGCGCGCCGATGGAAAAAACCATTCATGCCGTGGCCCGCTACCGCAGTTTGGCAGCTCGCGCCTGGGGCCAAAATCCGGATTCCGTGCTGGCCGATGCGCCGGTCTATCCCTGGCCAGTGGCCCGTGCCAGCCATCCCCGCTGCATCGTTTTGTCGCATGGCACCACCCGGGCCGACAACGCTTGGCCCATGGCGCAGTGGCTTGCATTGGCGCAGCGTTTGGTCGCAGAGGGTTGGACCGTGGCATTGCCCCAGGCCAACGACAGTGAGGCGCAATGGGCCGCCCAACTGCAATCTGCCATTGGCGACGCCTGTGTGGTCTGGCCGCGCATGGGCTTGGCCGATCTGCGCCAATGCATGGCCGAGTCTGGAGGGGTCATTGGCGTCGACTCAGGGCTGGGTCATTTGGCCGTGGCCTTGGACTTGCCCACCGTCATCATCTTCAGCCAACCCCGGGTGGCTCGTGCAGGCCCCACTGGGCGTGCCCACCAAACGGCGGTGGGGGGTGACACAGCGCCCGAGCCCCCAGCGGTGTGGGCTGCATGGCAAAGCGTGGCTTTGGTTGAGCGAGCGGGG
>CAMDJU010000207.1 GCA_945900695.1 Bordetella parapertussis
GAAGGCGGTGTGTTGCGCGAGGCGGACATGGTGGCCCTGCTCAGCGCTGGGGCCCACCCCAGCCGCAACCCGGCGCAAAACATGGCCGACCTGCGCGCCCAAATTGCCGCCAATGAAAAAGGCGTGCAAGAGTTGCGCCGCATGGTGGCTCACTACGGTTTACCGGTGGTGCAAGCCTATATGGGCCATGTGCAAGACAACGCCGAAGAGTCGGTGCGCCGCGCGATTGAGCTGTTGGGCCCTCGCTTGGCGCCAGCGAATGCAGCGCAAGGGCCCCAGGCTTTTGTGCTTGAACTCGACAACGGCGCGCGCATCCAAGTGGCGGTGCGCATTGATGTGCACAAGCGTTGTGCGGTGGTGGACTTCACCGGCACCTCGCCCCAGCAAAGCAACAACTTCAATGCGCCCAAGGCGGTGTGCATGGCGGCGGTGTTGTATGCGTTTCGCAGCCTGGTCAATGACGACATCCCGCTCAATGCCGGCTGCTTGAAACCGATCGAGGTCATCATCCCCGAGGGCTGCATGCTCAATCCACAGTACCCGGCATCGGTGGTGGCGGGCAACGTGGAAACGTCGACGTGCATCACCAACGCCTTGATGGGTGCCTTGGGTGTGATGGCGGGCTGCCAGCCGACGATGAACAACTTCACCTTTGGCAATGCCAGCCACCAGTATTACGAGACGATTGCCGGTGGCAGTGGGGCCGGTGGTGTGTTTGACGCTCAGGGTGAGGCGGTGGGTGGTTTTGCGGGCACCAGCGTGGTTCAGACCCACATGACCAACTCGCGCCTGACCGACCCCGAGGTGCTGGAGTTTCGCTTCCCGGTGCGCTTGCAGTCGTTTGCATTGCGCACCGGCTCTGGCGGCGCAGGTCGTTGGCACGGCGGTGACGGTGGTGTGCGCCGGGTCGAGTTTTTACAGCCCATGACGGCCGCCATCCTCTCCAATGGCCGCGTGCACCCGGCGTTTGGCATGGCGGGCGGCCAGCCGGGGGCGGTAGGCATCAACCGGGTGGTCCGTGCCGATGGCACGGTGCTCGAGTTGGGCCACATTGGGCAGGTGCAAATGGCGGTGGGCGATGTGTTTGAAATCAGCACGCCCGGCGGCGGTGGCTACGGATTGGCCGAGGGTGGGGCCGACCAGGTTTGACCATTGACGGTCAAGCCTTGGGCGGCAAAGCGCTCGGCGCTGGCGCTGCGGATGCCTTTGACGCGGCGCATCAAATCGGCCCAATCGGCAAAAGGTTTGCGCTGGCGCTCGGCCAAGATGGCCCGGCTCATGGCGGGCCCCATGCCGCGCACACTGTCGAGCTCGGCTTCGCTGGCGAGGTTGATCTCTAAAGCCAGGGCCGCGCCCGCGAACCCGCACACCACGCCCAACAAAGCCAAGCGCATCAGGGCGGGCCATGCCATCCAGCCCAAGCGCGGGGGGCGGTTGACCCAGCCCATGAATTCAGGTGGGCGCTGTGGCCACCGACAGGGCCTGCATGTATTGGGCCACGCCGGTTTGCACATCGGCAAACACATGATCGCAACCGGTGCGGCGCAAAGCACCCAGGTCGGCCTGGGTGAAGCACTGGTATTTGCCGCGCAAGGCATCGGGAAAGGGGATGTATTCGATCAGGCCTAGCGCTTGGGCTTGGGCCAAGTCAACGGGTTTGTTGGCGCTCAGGCTTTGCACCACGGCCAGGGCGACTTCGTTGAAGCTTTGCGCCCGGCCCGTGCCCAGGTTGAACACGCCGCTGGCGGTGGGGTGATCGAAAAACCACAGCTTGACCGCGACCACGTCGCCGACCCAGACAAAGTCGCGCAGCTGTTCGCCGGGGCCGTAGCCGCCGTATTCGCCAAACAAACGCACCCGGCCATCGGCCTGGAACTGGCCATGCTGGTGGTAGGCCACGCTGGCCATGCGGCCCTTGTGTTGCTCGCGCGGGCCATAGACATTGAAGTAGCGAAAGCCGCACACCTGGTGCGCCACTTTGGAGAAATCGGGCCCGCATTCGCGGCGCATGCGCTGGTCAAACAGCAACTTGGAGTAGCCGTAGACATTGAGCGGTTTTTCAAATTCGGGGCGCTCGACAAAGCTGGCCGAGCCGCCATAGGTGGCGGCCGAGGAGGCATACAACAAGCGTGCGCCCAGGCGTTGGCAGGCAGCGAACAAGTCGCACGACAACTGGTAGTTGTTGTGCATCATGTACTGGCCATTGGTCTCCATGGTGTCGCTGCATGCGCCCTCGTGGAACACGGCTTCCACGCTGCCGAAGTCGCCCTTGGCAAAACGCGCATAGAAGTCACCCGCATCTTGGTAATCGGCGATGTGCAGGTCGGCCAGGTTGCGAAACTTGTCGCCGTCGCGCAAATCGTCGACGGCGATGATGTCGGTGATGCCGCGCTGGTTCAGGCCTTGGATGATGTTGCTGCCGATAAAGCCAGCAGCGCCCGTGACAACAATGCGCATGGATGCCCCCTTAAACCGGCGCTGCTGCGCCAAACAACTCGGCATGCGACACGGTGGCCGTGCCCAGCTTGCCCACCACATAACCACCGGCCTTGTTGGCCCAGGGCATGGCTTCGCGCAATGACAAACCCGCACCCACCAGCACCGCCAAGGTGGCGATCACCGTGTCGCCAGCACCCGTGACGTCAAACACCTCTTGGGCTTGCGCGCCCACATGGCTGGCGCCTTGGGCGTCAAACAGGCTCATGCCCTCTTCGCTGCGGGTGACGATCACCGCTTGCAAGCCCAATTGCTGGCGCAGGTTTTGCGCTTTGTCGGCGAGTTCTGGCTCAGAGTGCCAAGCACCCACCACCTGTTGCATTTCGCTGCGGTTGGGGGTGATGACCGTGGCGCCTGCATAGGCGCGGTAGTCGCTGCCTTTGGGGTCAACCAACACCGGTTTGCCCAATGCGCGTGCGGCGGCAATCATGGGCGCCACATGGGTCAGGCCACCTTTGCCGTAGTCGGAGAACAGCACCACGCCATGCGCGGGCATCACGCGTTCAAAGCGCACCGATTGTTGTTCGAGCACCGCAGGGCTGGGGCGGCTTTCAAAATCGGCACGCAGCAGTTGCTGCTGGCGGCCAATCAAGCGCAACTTGACGGTGGTGTGCAGGGTCGGGTCGCGCGCGAGTTCAGGGCGGATGCCGCTGCGCGCCACCAGGGCCTCAAATTGATGGCTGGCCGCATCGTCGCCAAGCACGCTGAGCAAACTCACCTGCCCACCCAGCGCGGCCACGTTGCTGGCCACATTGGCCGCGCCACCCAGGCGTTCTTCTTCGCGGGTGACACGCAGCACGGGCACGGGGGCCTCGGGGCTGATGCGGTCGACTGCACCATACCAATAGCGGTCGAGCATGACGTCGCCCACCACCAAGACATGGCTCTGGGCCAACTGCGCAGGGGTCAGGTGTTTCACAATTCCTCCACCCGCCTTGCGGGGTAACTGTCCCAGGCTTGGCAGCCCGGACATTGCCAAAAGTGTTGGGTGGCTTCAAAACCGCAGGCCGCACAGCGGTAGCGCAACAATGGTTTGACCGCCCGGGCCATGGCCTTTTGCAGGCCCTCGGGGGTATCTGTTTGACCTTGCATCCATTGGCTGGCGACCACCAGCGAAGGTTCTTTGTCCAGGTGCTGCAGGTACAGCGCGGGCACTGCGGCGGGGTCGTCCACGCCGATCAAATCGGCCAAGGCCTTCAACACGTCCAGCGAGGGTGTTTGCGCATAGGCCTGTTGCAACAAGTCGCGCACGGGGGCCACTTGCTGGCACTCTTGCGCCCAGCGCGCCAAATGCGGGGCCACCAAGGGCAGGGAGGTCGCTTGGGCTCGAGCCAATTCGATCAACAGGGCCAGAGCCTGTGGCGCCTGCCCAGCGCGGTGCAGGCCTTGGGCCAGGGCCAAGCTGGCCCGCACGTTGTGGGGCGACAAGGCCAAGGCCCGCTCCAGCAAGGCTTGCGCTGGCGGCCATTGTTCGGGGGTGTTCAAGGCCTGGGCTTGCTCGCACAGGTAGTGGGCTTGGCGCGCTTGGAAGCTGCCTTCGCCAGACTGCGCGAGTTTGTCGGCCATGGCGGCGGCTTGGCCCCAGTCGCGCGAACGCTCGTAAATGCTCAGCAATGCCAGGTGCGACATGGCCGCAAAGGCCGTGCCTTCGAGCAGGCGCAGCGCTTGTTCAGCGCGGTCAAGCAGGCCGGCTTTGAGGTAGTCCAGCGCCAAGGCGTGTTGGGCCCGGTCGCGGTCGTTTTGGCTCAGGTCGGCGCGGGCCAGCAGGTGTTGGTGCACCCGCACAGCGCGTTCGTATTCGCCACGGCGGCGGAACAAATTGCCCAGCGCAAAGTGCAGCTCCGAGGTGTCGGGGTCGCTTTGCACGGCTTCAATGAAGGCGTCAATCGCTTGGTCTTGTTGCTCGTTGAGCAAATGGTTCAGGCCTTTGAAATAGGCTTTTGGGGTGCGTTGGTTGTCGAGCTTGAGTTGGCGCAGGTCAAAGCGCGACGCCAACCATCCCAAGGCAAAGGCCATGGGCAAGCCCAGCAGTATCCAGCCTTGGTCAAACTCCATGCGGATCGGCCTCGTTCAGCTTGGGGTTCGGGGCTTCGTTGGGTGGGCTGGGGTGGGTGCGCGAACGGCGCACTTGTCGGTGTTCGCGCCACCACTTGGGCACCATCAGCAACACACCCAAGGTCAGGCCCAGCACAAACACGGCCAAGAGCACCAGCACCTGGGGCGCCAGCCACTGTTGGCCAAAAAAGAAATGCACCGTCACATCGTGCTGGTTGTTCAGCGCGAAGGCAAACAGGGTGAAAAAAATGGCTGCTTTCAGCGTCCACTGAAGCAACCCGATGAGTTTCTTCAAGTTGGTTCCTCAGGGGCTTGAAGATTCTAAGAGCGATGGGCGCACGGCGACCACGTCAAGGGGGAGGTTGCTCAAGCAACTTGGGGGTGCGTTGGTCCACCTCTTCGCGCAAGGCTTTGCCGGGCTTGAAGTGGGGCACGCGTTTTTCAGGAATGGCCACTTGCTCGCCTGAGCGCGGGTTGCGACCCATGCGGGGAGGGCGGTGGCTGATGG
>CAMDJU010000208.1 GCA_945900695.1 Bordetella parapertussis
CCCGAGAGCAGGCCCAAGAGGCTTTGGAACGATCTTTGCTGCGTCAAGCACAAGACATTGTTAAGTTTCGTAATTTTTACGCTTCCGAGATCATGGCACCGGCCCAGGCGCATGGTGTGCGCGTTTCACACGACTTCAAAGACCACCCAGGAACGCTGCCTTTACCCGCCACCATGGTGCTGGAGCTGGGGCAATTTTTCAACCAGCAAGAAGAGGGCAGCCTCACCAACTACTACAGCGATTTGCCCTTTCCTTGGCGCGCTTCAAAGCGCCAGCTCGATGGGTTCGAACAAGACGCGCTGGCGTTCCTGCGGCAAAACCCAGAGCGGCCGTATATCCGCGAGGAAGTCCGCGATGGCCGCACCGTTGTGCGACTGGCCCTGGCCGATCGCATGCAAGACAGTTGCGTGAGCTGTCACAACCAGTACCCAGGCTCGCCCTTCACCCAATGGAAGGTGGGGGATGTGCGAGGCGCGCTGGAGGTCTCCATGCCCATTTACGCCACCCGCTCCAGCACGGACAACCTCATCAACTTCACCTTGGGCATGCTGAGCTTTGTGGCGATGTTGGGTTTGTTTTTGTTCTGGCGCTCCTTGAGCACTGCGGACAAGCACTTGCAAACGGCCAATGGTTTGGCGGCCAAATACCAAGACAGCAATGACGCCTTGCGCACCGAGGTGTTGCAGCGAGAAGCCATGGAACAAGGCATGCTCAAGAGCCAAAAAGACCTGATCGAGGCCAAAACCAAGGCGGACTCGGCCAACGAGTTGAAAAGCCAATTTTTGGCCATCATGAGCCACGAAATTCGCACCCCGATGAATGGTGTGGTCGGCATGACGCAAATGGCGCTTCAAACCAATTTGGATGCGCAACAACGCGAGTTCATCAGCCTGGCCAACGTGTCGGCCAAGCACCTGATGTCGGTGATCAATGACATTTTGGATTTCTCCAAAATCGAGGCCGGTCATTTGAGTTTGCACCCCATCGCTTGCAACCCCTGGGACGTGGTGGTGCAAACGGTGCGCAGCTTTCAGTCAGAAGCCAACGACAAGGGCCTGGCGCTGTCCATTGACAACGGTGGGCAGCCCCTACCCAACGTGATGCTCGACCCCGTTCGGTTGCGCCAAATTTTGACCAACCTGATTGGCAACGCCATCAAATTCACGGCCAAAGGCGATGTGCAGGTGATCATGGGTGCGGAAAACAGCCCATTTGCCGGCACGGTGAGTTTGCATTTTTCTGTGCGCGATACCGGCATTGGGTTTGCGCCGGAACAGGCTGCGCGCTTGTTTGACCCATTCATCCAAGGTGACAGCTCCATCACCCGGTCTTTTGGCGGCACGGGCTTGGGCTTGGCCATCAGCCGCAACCTGATCCGGCTGATGGACGGCGACATCCAAGCGCAAGGTCAATTGAACCAAGGGGCCACCTTCAGCTTTCACGTCAAAGCCCCCATCGCACCGGACTTTGACAGCGCCCATGCCTTTGATGGGGTGGGCTTGGGCTTGGCCGACCCGGCCAGGCCCGCGCTGCGCCAGCACATTTTGGTGGTCGAAGACCACGCCATCAACCTCAAATTGGCCTGCTTGCTGCTGGACAGAATGGGCCACACCCATGTCAGCGCCCTGAATGGGCAAGAGGCCTTGCAACTGCTGCAAACGCAGCGTTTTGACATGGTTTTGCTGGATGTGATGATGCCTGTGCTCGATGGCATGAGCACCCTCAAAACCTTGCGCAACCTGACCAACCCGGCTTTGGCCAACATCCCCGTGATCATGGTGACCGCCCATGCCATGACCGGCGACCGAGAGCGGTTTTTGGCCGCGGGTGCCAACGGCTACGTATCCAAACCGATTGGTTTTGAGGCCTTGGAGGATGAAATCCAGCGCTTGGCACACCAGCCCCCGCACCCCCATTAATGGGCAAGGTTTTGCCTGGATTCCATACACCGGTTGGCTTTTGGCCCTACATTGGAGCCCTATCGACGTGAAAGCCTCCCCATGACTGCTGTGCTTGAAAAACCGCTCGCCACGCCCCAGGCCCCAAAGACCGTGCCCAAAGAATTGGTGCTGTCGGCCCTGCGCGCCGTGCTGCCCGCCCACGCGGTGCTGTCCTCCAGCGAAAACACCACGCCCTATGAATGCGATGGCCTAACCGCCTACCGCCAACGCCCCATGTGCGTGGTGCTGCCCGAAACCTACACCCACATACAAGACGTGCTGCGCACCTGCCATCGGCTAGGCGTGCCAGTGGTGGCGCGAGGTGCTGGCACCGGTTTGTCGGGCGGGGCCATGCCGCATGCGCAAGGCGTCACCTTGTCACTGGCCAAGTTCAACAAGATTTTGAAAATGGATGTGCGCAGCCGAACTGCCGTGGTGCAGTGCGGTGTGCGCAACTTGGCCATCAGCGAAGCGGCTGCCCCTTTGGGGCTGTACTACGCGCCCGACCCGTCGAGCCAAATCGCTTGCACCATCGGCGGCAATGTGGCGGAAAACTCCGGCGGTGTGCACTGCTTGAAATACGGCCTGACCCTGCACAACGTCTTGAAGGTGAAAGGCTTCACCATGGACGGCGAGCCCATCGAGTTTGGTGGCGACGCTTTGGATGCGCCGGGCTTGGACCTGCTGCCACTGGTGGTGGGGTCGGAGGGCATGTTGGCCGTCACCACCGAGGTGACTGTCAAGCTCACGCCCAAGCCGCAGTTGGCGCGCTGCATCATGGCGAGTTTTGACGATCTGCGCAAAGCCGGTGACGCGGTGGCGGCCGTCATTGCCGCGGGCATCATCCCAGCCGGTTTGGAGATGATGGACAAGCCCATGACCGCTGCGGTGGAAGACTTTGTGCACGCGGGCTACGACCTGAGTGCCGAGGCGATTTTGCTGTGCGAAAGCGACGGCACGCCCGAAGAGGTGGAAGAAGAAATTGGCCGCATGAGTGCGGTGTTGCAACGCTGCGGCGCAACAGCCATTGCGGTCAGCAAAGACGAGGCCGAGCGCCTGAAGTTTTGGAGTGGCCGCAAAAACGCGTTTCCCGCTTCGGGGCGCATCAGCCCCGACTACATGTGCATGGACTCGACCATCCCACGCAAACGCTTGGCAGATATTTTGTTGGCGATTGCCGAGATGGAGAAAAAGTACGGCCTGCGTTGCGCCAACGTGTTCCATGCGGGCGACGGCAATTTGCACCCACTCATTCTGTTTGATGCCAACGACCCCGACCAACTGCACCGCTGCGAGCTCTTTGGCGCGGACATTTTGGAAACCAGTGTCGCCATGGGCGGCACGGTGACCGGTGAGCACGGCGTGGGCGTGGAAAAACTCAACTCCATGTGCGTGCAGTTTTCAGCCGCAGAAAACGAGCAGATGTTTGGCGTCAAACGCGCCTTCGACCCCCAAGGTTTGCTCAACCCCGGCAAGGTGATCCCCACCCTGCAACGCTGCGCCGAGTACGGCAAGATGTTGGTGCGTGGGGGGCAAATCAGCCATCCGGATTTGCCGAGGTTTTAATTCATTGCGAGGAGCGTAGCGACGAAGCAAACTAAGCACCCCGCTCAACACCACAGGTCTTCATCGCCGCCTCAATTTGAGCTTGCTTCGTGGTGATTTCGGGATAAAAACGGTAACTCGGTGCAATGATGGGTTGCGCTTGCCCAACCGTCACCACGAGCACGCCTTGAATTTTGAATTGATCGCCTGCCATTGGAAACAAGGGCTTGGCATAGCCATCAAACACATCGTCACTTGAATGCACATACTGTGCGCGACCCAACAGCTTCCAGCCCTTTTGCACAAAAATATCGATCAAGCTGACGCACACCTTGGGATTTTGCAACACGTTTTTAACGCTGGTGGGCGATGCAATGTGCGCAATGACCACATGCTGCTCATCGAAGGCAGCGAATACCTCTTTGGGTGAAACATGGGGTTGGCCTTGTGCATCAACCGTGGCCAGCCAGCACAGCACACAGCCGCCCACCGATTGGTGCCAAGCACTGTCTTGAGCCACCGCTCAACCCCACCCCAACTCGCGCATGGCCCAACTGGCATTCCACACCTTGACCATGTGAGCAACTTGGTCGTTGGCATCCATGGTCAGCACATATACATAGTGGGAGTGCGTGGTTTTATGGGTGGCAGGCACCGGGCCACCTTCGCCCACATGGGTAGCGTGGTAGGTGGCAAAGAAAATGGCCTCGCGCTTGACATCGTCATAGCCTTGGGCATGCAGTTCGTAGTGCGCGCCAGCGGCGGTGACGGTGCCAAAGCCTTTGATCCAATCGCAATAGGCTTGCACCGTGTTGACCTCGGCCAAGGGTTCGCTTTGCGCCACGAAGCCTGCGCCGTCGGCTACGTAGGACTTGCAATCCTCCCAGCCCAAAGGGGTTTCGCAGGCGTGAAAAAATCGTTGGGCGTTGTCAAAGGCGGACATGGTTTCTCCTTAAAAATAGAACCAATATACCAATATAAATTAATTAATAAGTTTTAAAGTTTTCTCGTGGGTGATGTAGGGATTGCCACGGCCCTTAAGGCCTCGCCATGACGAGCGCTATCCGCATGCGGTTGACGAGCCCGCTTTAAAGCACGAAAATAAGCACCTTAAACAGGTCTTTTGAGGTTGCTCATGTCACATTTGATTTATGCCACAGTCACGGCCAGCGTCTCTGAGCTCAAGAAAAACCCCATGGGCACGGTATCAGCGGGGCAGGGCCAGACGGTGGCCATTCTCAACCGCAATGCGCCCGCTTTTTATTGCGTGCCTGCCGGTGCCTACGAGGCGCTGATCGACCGCTTGGAGGACATGGAGCTCAACGCCATCGCCGATGCCCGTGCCGGTGAACCCGTGATCAAGGTCACGCTCGATGAGCTCTGAACTGGCTTATTCATTGGCCTTTGTGCCACAGGCCCTCAAGGAATGGAAGAAGCTCGACCCGCACACCCGACAGCTGTTCAAGACCCGGCTCATCGAACGCCTGGTGTTGCCACGCGTGGCCTCAGCCCAATTGCGGGGGCACCCCAACCGTTACAA
>CAMDJU010000209.1 GCA_945900695.1 Bordetella parapertussis
CCGGGACTTCAGCATCCCGTACCTGACATGACCCAATTTGTCTTCGTCACCGGCGGTGTGGTGTCTTCCCTGGGCAAGGGAATCGCCTCAGCCTCCCTCGCTGCGATTCTTGAATCGCGAGGCCTCAAAGTCACTTTGATCAAGCTCGACCCCTACATCAATGTGGATCCGGGCACCATGTCGCCGTTCCAACACGGCGAAGTTTTCGTCACCGATGATGGCGCCGAGACCGATCTGGACTTGGGCCACTATGAGCGCTTCATCACCACGCGAATGCGCCGCACCAACAATTTCACCACCGGCCAAATTTACAAAAGCGTGCTCGAAAAAGAGCGCCGGGGTGACTACCTGGGCAAAACCGTTCAGGTCATTCCCCACATCACCAACGAAATCCAAGACTTTGTGCGCCGCGGTGCGGGCATTGGCACGCCAGAGGCGGTGGACGTGGCGATTGTTGAAATTGGCGGCACCGTGGGTGACATCGAGTCCCTGCCCTTCTTAGAAGCGGTGCGCCAAATGAGCCTCAAGCTCGGGCCCAACAATGCCGCTTTTGTGCACCTGACCTATGTGCCCTGGATCGCTGCGGCAGGTGAACTCAAAACCAAGCCCACCCAGCACACGGCCCAAAAGTTGCGCGAAATCGGCATCCAGGCCGACGCCTTGCTGTGCCGCGCGGACCGCAAAATCCCCCAAGAAGAGCGCGAAAAAATATCCCTTTTCTCCAACGTCGCTGAATGGGGCGTGATCTCCATGTGGGACGTGGACACCATTTACAAAGTGCCTCGCATGCTGCACGAACAAGGCCTGGACGCCCTGATCTGCGACAAACTGCGCATCCACACGCCACCGGCCGACCTCAAACGCTGGGACGCCTTGGTCTACGAGGTCGAGCACCCCCAGCACGAAGTCAGCATCGCCATGGTGGGCAAGTATGTCGACCTGTCTGACAGCTACAAATCGCTCAATGAAGCCCTGCGCCATGCGGGCTTGATCAACCACGCCCGGGTCAAAATCGAATACATCGACTCCGAAACTTTGAACACCGAAAACGCCTCTCGGCTGGGCCAATTCGACGCGGTCTTGGTCCCGGGCGGTTTTGGCAAGCGCGGGATTGAGGGCAAAATTTGCGCCGCCCGCTTTGCCCGCGAGCAAGGCATCCCCTACCTGGGCATTTGCTTGGGCATGCAAGTGGCCACCATTGAATACGCCCGCAACGTGGCCCACCTGGCCGATGCCAACAGCACCGAATTTGAGCCCGACACCCCGCACCCGGTGATCGCCTTGATCACCGAGTGGAAAGACGCCGACGGCAGCATCAAAACCCGCGATGCGCAGTCCGACCTGGGCGGCACCATGCGCCTGGGGGCCCAAAGCTCAGATGTCAAAGTCGGCACCTTGGCGCACCAAATTTATGGCGACGTCGTCACCGAGCGCCACCGCCACCGCTATGAGGCCAATGTCAACTACCTCGATCGCTTGCGAAACGCCGGTTTGGTGATTTCAGCGCTGACCCAGCGTGAGCAACTCACCGAAATCGTCGAGCTCCCCGCCAGCATCCACCCTTGGTTCATGGGCGTGCAGTTCCACCCCGAGTTCAAGTCCACCCCCTGGGACGGTCACCCCTTGTTCAACGCCTATGTGCGTGCGGCCCTGGGCCACAAAAGCGGGCGACAAAACCTCAAAGCGGTGGCTTGATGCATACCTTGGCCCTGCGGCACCCGAGCCGATGCACGCCGCACAAGAGCGGCGGCGACAGCCCACCGGCTCACTGAAAGTTGCCCATGCAGTTGTGCGGATTTGATGTTGGCCTGACACAGCCCTTTTTCCTGATCGCAGGCCCTTGCGTGGTCGAGTCCGAGCAATTGCAAATGGACACCGCTGGCACCCTCAAAGAAATCACTGCGGCTTTGGGCATACCGTTCATTTTCAAAAGCAGTTACGACAAAGCCAACCGCTCCAGCGGCACCAGCTTTCGCGGCCCGGGCAGGGACAAGGGCCTGGAAATTCTGGCCAAGGTGAAGAAAGAGCTGGGCTTGCCCATCCTCACCGATGTGCACACTGAAGCCGACATCGCAGCCGTGGCTGCCGTGGTCGATGTGCTGCAAACCCCGGCTTTTTTGTGCCGCCAAACCGACTTCATCCATGCGGTGGCCCAATCGGGCAAGCCCGTGAACATCAAAAAAGGCCAATTTTTGGCCCCGCATGACATGAAAAACGTGATCGACAAAGCCCGTGCCGCAGCACGCGCTGCGGGTTTGAGCGAAGACCGCTTCATGGCCTGCGAACGCGGCGCATCCTTTGGCTACAACAACTTGGTCAGCGACATGCGCAGCCTGGCGATCATGCGCGCAACCCAAGCCCCCGTGGTGTTTGACGCCACCCACTCGGTGCAATTGCCCGGCGGCAACGGCACCAGCAGTGGTGGCCAGCGCGAGATGGTGCCGGTGCTGGCCCGCGCCGCTGTGGCCGTGGGCGTGGCTGGCTTGTTCATGGAGACCCACCCCAACCCCGCGCAAGCCCTGAGCGACGGACCCAACGCCGTGCCCTTGAAGCACATGCGCGCCTTGCTCGAGAGCTTGCAGGCGCTGGACGCGGTGACCAAACGCAGTGGCTATTTGGAAGACCAGTTTTCCCTGTAAACCTTTTTTAATTGAACCTTTGGAAAGAGTGACATGAGTGCAATTGTGGATATCGTCGGTCGAGAGGTGCTCGACAGCCGTGGCAACCCCACCGTGGAGTGCGACGTCTTATTGGAGTCTGGCACCATGGGCCGTGCCGCCGTGCCCTCGGGCGCCTCAACAGGCAGCCGCGAAGCCATTGAGTTGCGCGACGGCGACCCCAAGCGTTACCTGGGCAAAGGCGTGCTCAAGGCGGTTGAACACATCAACACCGATATCGCTGAAGCGGTGTTGGGCTTGGATGCCAGCGAACAAGCCTTTTTGGACAAAACCCTGATCGACTTGGACGGCACCGACAACAAAGGCCGCTTGGGTGCCAATGCCATTTTGGCCGTATCGATGGCCGTGGCCCGTGCCGCCGCCGAAGAAGCCGGCCTGCCCCTGTACCGCTACTTTGGCGGCATGGGCGGCATGCAAATGCCCGTGCCCATGATGAACGTCATCAACGGCGGCGCCCATGCCAACAACAACCTGGACTTGCAAGAGTTCATGATCATTCCGGTGGGGGCCCCCAACTTTCGCGAAGCCCTGCGCTTCGGCGCCGAGGTGTTCCATGCCCTGAAAAAAATCATGCACGACAAAGGCATGAGCGTGGCCGTGGGCGACGAAGGTGGCTTTGCCCCCAACGTGGACAACCACGAGGCCGCCATCCAAATGATTTTGCAAGCCATCGAACAAGCCGGCTTCACGGCTGGCGAGCAAATTGCACTGGGCTTGGACTGCGCGGCCAGCGAGTTCTACAAAGATGGCCTCTACCACCTGAGCGGTGAAGGCCTGCAATTGACCTCGGCCCAATGGACCGACATGATGGCCACATGGGTTGACAAATACCCCATCATCAGCATCGAAGACGGCATGTCCGAGGGCGACTGGGACGGCTGGAAAATCCTCACCGACCGCTTGGGCAAAAAAGTGCAATTGGTGGGCGACGACTTGTTTGTCACCAACACCAAAATCCTGCAAGAAGGCATCGACAAAGGGGTGGCCAACTCCATCCTGATCAAAATCAACCAAATCGGCACCTTGACCGAAACCTTCGCCGCCATCGAAATGGCCAAGCGCGCGGGCTACACCGCCGTCATCAGCCACCGCTCGGGCGAGACCGAAGACACCACCATTGCCGACATCGCCGTGGGAACCAATGCCGGGCAAATCAAAACCGGCTCCTTGAGCCGCAGCGACCGACTGGCCAAATACAACCAGTTGCTGCGCATCGAAGAAGACCTGGGTGAAATCGCCATCTACCCGGGCCGCAAAGCCTTTTACAACCTGCGTTGATCTGAGAGCCCGCCATGCGCCGCCCCCTGCCCCTGATCCTGATCGGCTTGCTGCTGATCTTGCAGGGCCAGTTGTGGCTGGGGCGCGGCAGCCTGCCATCGGTGTGGCAACTCGGTCAGCAATTGCAGGTGCAGAAAAAGCAAAACGCTGTGGCGCAGCGGGCCAACGAACAACTCGTGAGCGAATTGCGCGACCTGCGCGAAGGCCTGGAAATGGTGGAAGAGCAAGCGCGCAAAGAAATCGGCATGGTCAAACCCAACGAAATCTTTGTGCAAATCGCCAAGTAAGGCGGGCCCTGGACCATGAGCAGCCCCGCTTGGCGCATGGTGTTGGCCGCGCCCCATGGCACATTGCTGCAAACCCTGGCCGAACACTTCAAGCCCATCTTGGCGCAAGCCCCCAACGGCCCTGAACTGCTGGCCGTGCAAAGCCCCGAACAACTGCCACCCGATATGGACCCCACGCCGGTTTGGCTCATGGCCGATGGGCCGCCAGAGGCCGTGGCGCACTGGCGAACTTGGCTGCACCAGCGCGAATGGCCCTACCAAGTGGTCTATGGCACCGGGTCAGAAGGCCTGAACAAGCTGGCCCAGGCCCTGGCAGCCGATGAACGCCTCAAAGGTTTGCCGGGCCTGCCAGCCCGCGAGGAGACGGCACCCCGCTGGCGCGGTACCTGCGAACGCTGCGCCGACCCCGCCTGCGAACACCGCTTGTTCAGCCAACTGCGCGCGCGCTGACAGCGCCGCCGCTCAATGCAAAACCGACGGGGGTGCTGAGGGTGCGGCGGGGCTGGGGCCGTCGACAAACAACTGGGCCGCATCCACCGCGTCATAGCGGTATTGCTGGCCACAAAACTCGCACCCCACTTCAATCTGGCCTTGCTCGGCCACGATGCTGGCGGCCTCCTCGGCCCCCAGGCTGCGAATCATTTGGCTCACGCGCTCGCGGTGACACGAACACGCAAAACGCGGTGCCAAGGGCTCAAAACGGCGCACGTCCTCTTGCCAAAACA
>CAMDJU010000210.1 GCA_945900695.1 Bordetella parapertussis
GCCGCGACCATGGCCATTGACCTCAAAGAGGTCGGCCCCACCTATTACTTTGCGCCACCGCGCGTGTTTGAGGGCTTGCTCACCAGTGTGATGATCCGCATGGAAGACGCTGGGGCTTTGATGCGCGGCATGTTCGAGCACTTCATGAAAGTCGCCCGTGCCCATGGCCCTGCGCGCATGGATGGCAAGTCCATTGGCCTGTGGGCATCGCTGCAATACGCTGTGGGCGACTGGTTGGTTTACGGACCGCTGCGCAACAACCTGGGCATGTCGCGTGTGCGTGTGGCCTATACCGCCGGTGAGGCCATTGGCCCAGATTTGTTCACGTTTTACCGCTCCATCGGCGTCAACCTCAAGCAACTCTATGGGTCAACCGAGACTGCGGTGTTTGTGTGTTTGCAACCCGACAACGAAGCCCGCGCCGACACCGTGGGCGTGCCGTGCGCGGGGGTGGAGATCAAGGTGGCCGACAACGGCGAAATCTTGGTCAAGTCGCCCGGATTGCTCAAGGGCTATTACAAAAATCCCGAAGCCACCGCCGAGGTGCTCAGCGCCGATGGTTGGTACCACACCAGCGATGCGGGGTTTTTGGATGCCAGCGGCCACTTGAAGATCATTGACCGCGTCAAAGACGTGGGTCGCATCAAAGGCGGTCAAAACGACGGGGCCATGTTTGCGCCCAAGTATGTGGAGAACAAGCTCAAGTTCTTCCCCTTCATCAAAGAGGTGGTGGCCTATGGCGACCAGCGCGAAAAAGTGTGCGTCATGATCAACATTGACTTTGACGCCGTGGGCAACTGGGCCGAGCGGCGCAACCTGCCTTATGCGGGCTATACCGACTTGGCGCAAAAACCCGAGGTCTACGCCCTGATCCAAGACTGCGTGGAAAAAGTCAATGCCGACTTGAGCGTGGACAACTTGCTCGCGGGCAGCCAGGTCAGCCGCTTTTTGGTGTTGCACAAAGAGTTGGATGCCGATGACGGCGAACTCACCCGCACCAACAAGGTCCGGCGTAGCTACATCGCCGACAAGTACCAAGTGTTGGTGGACGCCTTGTATGGCGGTTTGCAAACGCAATTCATTGAAACCGCTGTCAAGTTTGAGGACGGGCGCAGCGGCAGCGTCAGCGCCACCTTGCGCTTGAGCGATGCCAAGCTGTTTGCCCCCGTCGGGAGGGCCGCATGAGCGACAAGCGCATTGGCGACGTCATCTTGGACGTGAAAAACATCAGCTTGGCGTTTGGTGGCGTCAAGGCATTGACCGATATTTCTTTCGATGTGCGCGAGCATGAAATCCGCGCCATCATTGGCCCCAACGGGGCGGGCAAAAGCTCGATGCTCAATTGCATCAATGGCGTGTACACGCCCCAAAAGGGCACCATTGCTTTTCGGGGCCAAACCTTTGACCACATGGACAGCCGCCAAGTGGCCGAGATGGGCATTGCGCGCACCTTTCAAAACCTGGCCTTGTTCAAGGGCATGAGCGTGCTCGACAACATCATGACTGGGCGCAACCTGCGCATCAAAAGTAATATATTGCTGCAAGCCCTGCGCATCGGCCCTGCCGAGCGAGAAGAAATGCAGCACCGGGCGTATGTCGAACAAATCATCGACTTTTTGGAAATCCAGGCGTACCGCAAAACCCCTGTGGGCCAGTTGCCCTATGGCTTGCAAAAGCGCGTCGATCTGGGCCGTGCCCTGGCGCTGGAGCCCAAGGTGTTGTTGCTCGATGAGCCCATGGCGGGCATGAACGTCGAAGAAAAACAAGACATGTGCCGCTTTATTTTGGATGTCAACGACGAGTTCGGCACCACGGTGGTGTTGATCGAGCACGACATGAGCGTGGTGATGGACATTTCTGACAGCGTGGTGGTGCTCGATTACGGCAAAAAAATTGGCGATGGCACCCCTGAAGAGGTGCGCAACAACCCAGAGGTGATCAGTGCTTACCTCGGCACCTCGCACTGAAAACATGCACCACTGCACCAGCGTCAACGCATAGGAAGAGACATGGGATTTTTTCTGGAAACCTTGATTGGCGGCCTGATGGCCGGCATGTTGTATTCCCTGGTGGCCCTGGGCTTTGTGCTCATCTTCAAAGCCTCGGGGGTGTTTAACTTTGCCCAAGGCGCGATGGTGCTGTTTGCCGCCTTGGCCATGGCCCGTTTTGCCGAGTGGATCACCGCTTTGACGGGCTTGGACAACTTGTTGGTGGCCAACTTGATCGCCTTTGTTTTGGCCGGTGCGGTGATGTTTGCGGTGGCCTGGTTGGTGGAATACCTGGTCTTGCGCCATTTGGTCAACCAAGAGGGTGCGACTTTGCTGATGGCCACCTTGGGCATCACTTACTTTTTAGACGGCCTGGGTCAAACCATTTTTGGCTCGGACATTTACAAGATCGACATTGGCATGCCCAAAGAGCCCTTGATGCTTTTTGAATCGGTGTTCGAGGGTGGCTTGTTGGTCAGCCAAGAAGACCTGATTGCGGCGGGCATCTCAGCGGCCTTGGTGGCCATGCTGACCTTGTTCTTCCAAAAAACCTCGACGGGTCGCGCCCTGCGTGCGGTGGCCGATGACCACCAAGCCGCGCAGTCGATTGGCATCCCGCTCAACCGCATTTGGGTCATTGTGTGGTGCGTGGCCGGTGTGGTCGCTTTGGTGGCCGGCATGATTTGGGGCAGCAAGCTTGGCGTGCAGTTTTCGCTTTCGGCGGTGGCTTTGCGCGCTTTGCCCGTGGTGATTTTGGGTGGCCTGACTTCGGTGCCCGGTGCCATTTTGGGCGGCCTGATCATTGGCGTGGGTGAAAAACTCTCTGAGGTGTTTTTGGGCCCTTATGTGGGCGGCGGCATTGAAATTTGGTTTGCCTATGTGCTGGCGCTGGTGGTGTTGTTGTTTCGCCCGCAAGGTTTGTTTGGCGAAAAGATCATCGACCGGGTCTGATTGACGCGTGTCGACATCCAAAGATTAAAAGTGAAACGCAAACAACATGTTTTATAGAGAAAACGGTCAATTCAAAACCAGTTACCGGGCCGATCAGCAGATCTTTCCGATCACGCAAGACCGCTGGGCCGTTTTGGCCTTGGTGGCGTTTGCCTTCATTGGCGTGCCGTTGGTGGTCGACGAGTACCTGTACCGCGCCATCTTGATTCCCTTTCTCATCTTGTCGCTGGCCGCACTGGGCGTGAACATTTTGGTCGGCTATTGCGGCCAAATTTCGCTGGGTTCGGGGGGCTTCATGGCGGTGGGCGCCTACGCAGCCTACAACACCTTCATCCGCATTGACGACATGCCTTTGTTGATCGCGCTGCTATCAGGCGGATTTTTTGCCACCTTGGTTGGCATCTTTTTTGGCATACCGAGTTTGCGCGTCAAAGGTTTGTATTTGGCTGTCGCCACATTGGCGGCGCAGTTTTTCTGCGACTGGGCGTTTTTGCGCATCAAGTGGTTCACCAACAACACCTCGTCGGGCTCGGTGTCGGTGTCGAACTTGCAGGTGTTTGGCCAACCCATCGAGACACCGGTGCAAAAGTACATTTTTTGCCTGGCCATATTGGTCGTGTTTGGTGTGCTGGCCAAAAACTTGGTGCGCAGTGCCATTGGCCGCGAGTGGATGGCCATTCGCGACATGGACGTGGCCGCGGCGGTGATTGGCATTCGCCCCATGTACGCCAAGCTCAGTGCTTTTGCGGTCAGCTCCTTCATTGTGGGCGTGGCCGGAGCGCTGTGGGGCTTTATCCATTTGGGCGCTTGGGAGCCGGCGGCGTTCTCGGTGGACCGCTCGTTCTCGCTGTTGTTCATGGTCATCATTGGCGGCATGGGCTCCATCATGGGCAGCTTTTTCGGCGCTGCTTTCATTGTGGTGCTGCCGATTTTTCTGAACCAAGCCATTCCGGTGTTGGGTGGCCTCTTTGGTTTTCAGGTGTCCACGGCCTTTATTTCGCATGCCGAGTACATGGTGTTTGGCGCCTTGATTGTTTGGTTTTTGATTGTGGAGCCCCACGGCCTGGCGCGCTTGTGGAGCTTGGGCAAGCAAAAGCTGCGCGTGTGGCCTTTTCCCCATTGAGTTTTTTCCCCGTTGTTTATTTTCTAAAGGAGACATTGATGAGTCAAAAATTGCGCAACTTCACCCTCGCCGCTGGCTTGGCTGTGGCTGCTGTGGTCGCCAGCGTGGCCACACCGGCCATGGCCCAGCCCAAAGAGCAGTTCTTCCCCTTGCTGGTGTATCGCACCGGCGCCTATGCACCCAATGGCGTGCCCTTTGCCAATGGCTATGCCGACTACCTCAAGTTGGTCAATGCGCGTGGCGGCATCAACGGCGTGAAGGTGTCGTTTGAAGAGTGCGAAACCGGCTATGCCACCGACCGTGGCGTTGAGTGCTACGAGCGCCTCAAAGGCAAAAACGGCGGTGCCACCGTGTTCCAACCGCTGTCCACCGGCATCACTTTTGCGCTGACCGAAAAAGCCCCGGGCGACAAGATTCCTTTGATCACCGCTGGCTATGGCCGCAGCGAATCGGCCGATGGCCAGGTGTTCAAGTGGAACTTTCCGCTCACCGGCACCTACTGGGGGGCTGCTGATATGTTGATTCAGCACCTGGCGGCCAAAGAGGGTGGCTTTGACAAGCTCAAAGGCAAAAAAATCACCTTGGTCTACCACGACAGCCCGTATGGTAAAGAACCCATTCCTTTACTGCAAGAGCGCGCTGCCATGCATGGCTTTGCGCTGACCTTGCTGCCCGTGGCCCACCCTGGCGTGGAGCAAAAAGCCACTTGGTTGCAAATCCGCCAAAACCGCCCCGACTATGTGCTCAACTGGGGCTGGGGGGTGATGAATTCCACCGCCCTCAAAGAAGCCGTGGCCACAGGCTTTCCGCGCGACAAGATGTATGGTGTTTGGTGGGCCGGTGCCGAGCCCGATGTGAAAGACGTGGGCGACGGTGCCAAGGGATACA
>CAMDJU010000211.1 GCA_945900695.1 Bordetella parapertussis
TTCCACAGCTTGGAGAAAATGCTGGACCTGCTGCTGGCCACACCTGACGTATGCTTCGTGACCGGGCGCGATATCGCGGCTTGGTACTGCGACCAAGTGCCAGCGCCTGCAGCCTGAGCACCCGACCAAAGGAACCCCATGGATTTGAAGTTACAAGGACAGCGCGTGCTCGTCACCGGCGGCTCGCGCGGCATTGGTTTGGCGATTGCACAAGCCTTTGCGGCCGAGGGCGCCATGCCCATCATCGCTTCGCGCGATGCCGAACAGTTGGCATTGGCCGTGAAAGCCATCCACAGCAGCACAGGCATCACCGCTGAGTCGGTGCCCGCCGATTTATCCCAGCCCGGGGCCACCGAGGCCTTGTTCAAGGCGGTGGGTGAGGTTGATGTGCTGGTCAACAACGCGGGTGCCATTCCCGGCGGCTCTTTGCACGATCTGGACGAGCAGCGTTGGCGCCAGGCCTGGGAGCTCAAGCTGTTCAGCTATATCAACCTGACCCGCTGCTATTTGCCCATGATGGAGCAGCGCGGTCGGGGTGTGATTTGCAACATCATTGGCCTGGCCGGTGTGGCGCCGCGCTATGACTATATTTGCGGCTCCACGGCCAATGCGGGTTTGATTGCCTTCACCCAAGGTTTGGGCGGGGGCAGCGTGCGCAAAGGCGTGCGGGTGTTTGGCATCAACCCCGCGCCCACCCGCAGCCAGCGCATGCAAACCATGCTGGAGCGCCAGGCCACCAACAAATGGGGTGACACCAGCCGGTGGATGGAGTTGTCCCATAAACTACCCTTTGGCCGCATGGCCGAGCCCGATGAAATTGCGCGCATGACGGCATTCGCTTGCTCGCCCTTGTCCAGCTATTTGAGCGGTACTGTCATCAATTTGGATGCAGGCCAAATTTACGCCGACCCTGTTTGAGAAAGACATTTGTTCCATGAGCCAAGTTGACCCTTACGCCGAACTGCGCGCCGGTGTGCGCAGCGTTGTCACCCAGTTTGATTCGCGCTACTGGCAAGAACTGGACGAGGCGCGCGCCTTCCCCGAAAAATTTGTCAACGCCTTGGCCGCGGCCGGCTGGTTGTCGGCCCTGATCCCAGAGGAATATGGCGGCTCCAACCTGAGCCTGACCGAGGCCAGCGTGATCATGGAAGAGATCAACCGCGCCGGTGGCAACTCCGGTGCTTGCCACGGCCAGATGTATGTGATGGGTTGTGTGGTGCGCCACGGCTCCAAAGCCCAAAAAGAGGCCTTGCTGCCCAAAATTGCCAGCGGCGAGTTGCGCATGCAGGCCATGGCGGTGACCGAACCCTCCACGGGCTCTGACACCACCAAACTCAAAACCATGGCGGTGCGCAAAGGCGACCGCTATGTGGTCAATGGCCAAAAGGTGTGGACCTCGCGCATCTTGCACTCCGACTACATGCTGCTGCTCGCGCGCACCACGCCGCTGCCCGAAGTGAAGAAAAAAACCGAAGGCCTGTCGGTGTTTTTGGTCGACGTGCGGCCTGAAATGGGCAAGACCATCATTGCCAAGCCGATCCGCAACATGGTCAACCACGAGACCAACGAGTTGTTCATTGACAACTTGGAAATCCCGGTGGAAAACCGCATTGGCGAAGAAGGCCTGGGCCTGAAATACATCCTCGACGGCCTCAACGCCGAGCGCTTGCTGATTGCCGCCGAGTGCGTGGGTGATGGCCATTGGTTTGTTGAAAAAGCCAAAAACTACGCCAACGACCGGCGCGTGTTTGACCGCCCGATTGGTCAAAACCAAGGCATTCAGTTTCCGATTGCGCGCGCCCACATCAACGTCGAGGCCGCGAGTTTGATGCGCTATGAAGGCACGCGTTTGTTCGATGCCGGTCAGCCCTGCGGTGCGCAGGCCAACATGGCCAAGTTATTGGCCGCCGACGCGTCTTGGGAAGCGGCCAACGCCTGTTTGCAAACCCATGGCGGCGTTGGTTTTGCGGCCGAGTACGACGTGGAGCGCAAGTTCCGCGAGACGCGCTTGTACCAGGTGGCACCCATTTCCACCAACATGGTGCTGTCTTACATTGCCGAGCACGTCTTGGGTTTGCCGCGCTCTTATTGAAGTGCTGCCAGCGGGGGTGCTGCACACTTATTTTTGCGTTACATCGTTACGCAAAACAAAGCCAGCTGGTGTTTTTTTGCAAGCTGCGCGTCAGACAAGCTGGCCGTGTGTCAACCCAGGTGGTCACTTAGTTTGTCGCCTCTAAAAGCGCCCCGTAAGCGCTTTTCTTTTCACTTCATTCCTATAATTTTGTGATTGTGCGGCACATCAAATGCACTGCACATCCCTTTTATTATTTGGAGCAACAACATGACCCTGACCCCCGATCAAGTGCTGGCCGCCAACAAGGCCAATTTGGAAACCCTTGCTGGCTTGACCACCCAAGCCTTTGCCGGTGTTGAGCAAATCATCGCCCTCAATATGAGCGCCGCCAAATCCGCTTTGGGAGACGCCCAGCACCACACCGAGTCCCTGATGTCGGTGCGCGACGCACAAGAATTGCTGTCGCTGCAAGCGCAAATGTTCCAGCCTTTGGCTGAAAAGGCCGCCGCCTACAACCGCCAGTTGTTTGACATCGCCCAACACACCGGCGGTCAATTCGGTCAAGTGGTCGAAGGCCAAGTCGGCCAAGCCCAAGCGGCTGTGGAAGCCCTGGTCAAGAACCTGACCCAAAACGCACCCGCTGGTACCGAGGCCGCTTCGCAGGCTTTGAAAGCGGCGGTGGCCGCTGGCAACACCGCCTTGGGCTCGGTGCAAAAAGCCGTGCACCAAGCCAACGAAATGATGCAGGCCAATATGAGCCAAATGGCCCAAGCCGTGCCCGCTGCTGCCAAGGCCCGTCCTGCCGCCAAAAAGCGCTGATCTCTGTTTGGGGCTGAGCCCCGATGGGCCCACAATGGCACCTTTCGAGGTGCCATTTTTTTTGAAAGGGCAGACCGTTGGATCAAGTCGATGGGGTGGTGATTGGGGCCGGTGTGGTGGGCTTGGCGGTGGCGCGTGCCCTGTGTCTGGACCAACCGGGTGCGCAATGGTTGGTGCTGGAGCAAGCCGAGGCGATTGGCACCGGTACAAGTTCGCGCAACAGCGAGGTCATCCATGCGGGCATTTACTACCCTGCGGGGTCGCTCAAGGCGCGCTGGTGCGTGCAAGGGCGTGACATGCTCTACGCCTATGCGGCCGAGCGCGGTGTGCCGCACAGGCGTTGCGGCAAGCTGATGGTGGCCACTGATGAAGGCCAATTGCCCGGCTTGTTGGCTTTGCGGGACAAGGCCCATGCCAACGGCGTGACTGACGTGGTGCTGATCAGTGCTGATCAAGCCCGGGCCATGGAGCCAGCTTTGTCATGCGTGGCGGCCTTGCATTCGCCCAGCACCGGCATTGTGGACAGCCATGCCTTCATGCTCAGCTTGCAAGGTGACTTTGAAAACGCGGGCGGCACGGTGGTGTGCCATGCACAGGTGGCATCGGCCCACATCCACCCGCAGGGATGGGTGCTGCACATGGCCGACGGCACCGAACTCTTGACCCGCCAACTGGTGAATTCAGCTGGTTTAACTGCACCCCCGCTGGCGCGGCAATTTCAGGGCTTGGACGCAGCCCAGGTGCCCCAAGCTTTTTTCGCCAAAGGCAATTACTTCACCTTGGGCATGCGGGCCCCGTTTTCTCGCTTGATATACCCGGTGCCCGAAGCGGCGGGCTTGGGCGTTCACTTGACGCTGGACATGGGCGGGCAAGCCAAGTTTGGGCCCGATGTGCAATGGGTGGACGACCCCGAGGACTTGGTGGTGTCCGTTGCCCACGAGGCGGCTTTTTACCAAGCGGTGCGCGCGTACTGGCCAGATTTGCCCGATGGTTCGCTGCAACCGGGCTATGCGGGCATGCGACCGAAAATTTCAGGCCCGTGCCAAGCGGCGGCTGATTTTGTGTTGCAGGGCCCCAGCGACCATGGCTTGCCAGGGTTGGTCAACTTGTTTGGCATCGAGTCACCGGGATTGACCAGTTCGCTGGCCATCGCACAGGCGGTGGTGGGTAGCTTGACGGCGCAGCAGCGTTGACAAAAACAGTGCCGTCAATCAACTGTTGATGGACATGCGATTTGTTGCGCACCACCTGGGGCGCTGATTTGCCCGCTTAGTTGGGGCCACCTGCCAGTGCGTCACCGTGGTGCGCGAAGTGATCTGCCAAAAAAGTGGCAATGAAGTAGTAGCTGTGGTCATAGCCGGGTTGCATGCGCAAGCTCAGGGGATGGCCGACAGCCGAGCACGCGGCGTGCAGCAGTTCTGGCCGCAGTTGGCCGGCCAGAAATTCGTCCGCACCGCCCTGGTCCACGAGCAGGGGCAACTTCTCTTGACGGGCCATCTTGACAAGTTCGACGGCATCCCATTGCTTCCAGGCTTCGGGGTCGGTGCCCAGGTAAGCAGCCAAAGCCTTTTGGCCCCAGGGCACTTGCGATGGGGCCACGATGGGCGAAAACGCAGAGACGCTTTGGTAGCGCCCTGGGTGGCGCAGCGCTGTGACCAGCGCGCCATGGCCGCCCATGGAGTGGCCAAAGATGCTGCGCATCTGGTTGGCCGCAAAGTGCTGCTCGATAAGCGCGGGCAGTTCCTCGGCCACATAGTCTTGCATGCGGTAGTGCGCTGCCCAGGGGGCCTGGGTGGCGTTCACATAAAAGCCTGCACCCTGGCCCAGGTCGTAGGCCGGGTCGTTGGCCACCGCCTCGCCGCGTGGGCTGGTGTCTGGCGCGACCACGATGACACCGTGTCGCGCTGCATGCGCCTGAGCGCCCGCCTTGGTGATGAAGTTCTGCTCGGTACAGGTCAGCCCCGAAAGCCAGTAAAGCACCGGGCATTTGTGGCCCCGCAATGCCTGCTCAGGCAAATACACCGCCAGTTTCATCTCGCAACCGAGCGT
>CAMDJU010000212.1 GCA_945900695.1 Bordetella parapertussis
CATGTGTTTGCCGGTACCGATATGGGCATCTACCGCTGGGATGAAGCCCCTGCACGCTGGGTGGCCTTGCCCTCACCCATGGCCGATGTCTGGGCCTTGGCACAAGACCCCAGCGACGCGCGGGTGTTGATCGCAGGCACGCGCCCCGCTGGGTTTTTCAAGTCCACGGATGCAGGCCAGCACTGGCAAGCCTTGCAAGCGCCGGGCATCAGCCAGTTTTCTGATATCAACATGGGTCCCACCCGGGTGACCCAAATTTTGTTCGATCCCGTCACAGCCGGCGTGGTCTGGGCCACGGTGGAAATTGGTGGCATCTACCGCAGCGTTGACCACGGCCAGACTTGGCAGCTGCTGGACCAAGGCTTGGTGTCGGCAGATGTGCATGGCATTGCCGTGGTGGCAGCCCCAGGTGGCGGCAGCTGGGTCTATGCCACCACCAACCGTGGCCTGCACCGCAGCACCGACCAAGGCCAAAGCTGGGTCTTTCAGGAATTGAAAACGCCTTGGCAATACACCCGCACCGTGATTCCCCGCTTGGACAACCCCGCCATCGTGTTCCTCACCAATGGCAACGGCCCGCCCGGAAATGACGGCAAACTCTTGTGCAGCCACAACCACGGGCAAGATTGGCAAGAGGTGAGTTTGCCCGGGGAAATCAACAGCACCGTGTGGTGCGTGGCCATGAACCCCAGTGACCCACAGCTGATTTTTTTGTGCACCAACCTTGGTCAGCTGTTTCGCAGCACCGATGGAGGGGCGCACTTTGAGCGTTTGCCCCACGAGTTTGGCGAATTGCGCGCCTTGCACTGGCGTGCTTTGCCGCAAGGCGCACGACAAGCCCCACACGCCATCACACGACCGCAAATCAAGGCCCGTGAACTCGCTGCCATGGCGCAGTGAAGCCTTCTTTTTTCAACCAGGACACCCATGACCCAAGCCCTGCACATCGGATTGATGGTTCCCATCAACAACACCACCTTCGCCCAAGAAGTCCTGCGTTGGATGCCCCCTGGATCTCGCGCCACCACCTTGCGCATCCCTCGGGGCAAGGGCATGCTGACCACCGAAACCTTGCCCGCTTACAGAGCCGCTGCCCTTGAACTGGCGGCCGAGTTCAAGGGCAGCGATGTCGATGTGGTGGCCTACGGCTGCACGGCCGCAGGCTTTATTTTTGGCCCGCAAGGGGATGCCGAACTGGCCCAAGAACTGCACCAAGTGACCAACAAACCGGTGGTGACCACAGCCCGCTCCATGGTGCTCAGCTTGCAAGCAGCTGGCGTGAATGACATTGCCCTGGTCACACCCTATTTGGATGCGGTGAACACCCAACTCAAGGCCTTCTTGGCCGATGGGGGTATCCGTGTGCGCCGCTTCAACAGTTTTTTTGCCACCGATGTGGATGCCCTGGGCCGCATCACCGCCGAGCAAGTCAAAGAGATGGTGCTGAAAACCGACGACGATGGCTGCCAAGCGGTGTTCATCGCCTGCGCCCAATTGCCCACCGCCACCATCTTGGAAGACTTGCGCGAGATCTTGGGCAAACCCGTTTTGTCATCCAACTGGGGCACCACCCACCAAGCCCAACTGGCCATGGCATTGGCCTGAAGCCCCATCATTTTCAATTGACCTGAGACACCCATACCCATGATGTTCAAACCCACACACCTGCTGCGCCGCCTGTTGGCCTTGATGCTGGCGACCACTGCCACCTGGGCAGCGGCGCAAGATTTTCCCAACCGCCCGATTCGTTTGGTTGTGCCCTATGGTCCCGGTGGCGTGACCGATATCAATGCACGCACCTTGGCCACGCGCTTGGGTGAAATTTTGGGCCAGTCGGTGGTGGTGGACAACCGCGCAGGCGGGGCCTCTATCGTGGGCTCGGACGCTGTGGCCAAGGCCAAGCCCGATGGATACACCTTGTTGTTGACCTCCACCGCCCTGGCAGCCAACCATATTTTGTTCAAAAAAATCCCTTACGACCCGGTCAAAGACCTGATGCCGGTGAGCTTTGTCTCCACCGTCCCCACGGTTTTGGTGGTGCACAACAACGTGCCCGCGCAAAACCTCAAAGAGTTGGTGCAACTCGCCCGCAGCAAGCCTGAAGCCATGAACTACGGCTCCGCCGGCAACGGCAGCGGCAACCACCTCACCACCGAGGTGTTTCTCAACACCACCGGCCTCAAGGTCCAGCACATTCCCTACAAAGGCGGCGGCGCCGTGATGGCCGATTTGGTCGCTGGGCAAGTGACCTTTGTGTTTGCCGTGCTGCCCACCGCGCTGCCCTTCATCACCTCGGGCAAATTGCGGGCCTTGGGTGTCAGCAGCGCCCAACGCAACTCGGCCTTGCCGGAGGTGCCCACCGTGGCCGAATCCGGATACCCCAACTTCAATGTGGCCGAATGGGTGGGCATCTTTGCCCCGGTGGGCACGCCGGCACCCATCATTGAAAAGCTCAACACCGCGGTCAACCAAACCCTCAAGCACCCCGATGTGGTGGCGCGCTTCAAATCGCTGGGCGCCGACATTGTGGGTGGGCCACCCAGTGTGCTGGACACCTACTTTCGATCCGAGGTCAACAAGTGGACCCGTTTGGCCGAGCAAGTGAAATTTGAGGCTGCTGACTGAACGCCCGCCCATGAGCACCACGCCACCCACACCCGCGCCCACATCGGTGCGCGAACTGGCTGAATTTTTATGGGAGCAGTCGCCTGGCCACTTTGACGGCGCCTTGTCCAAAATTCTGGTCAGCGCGGCCACCACACCTGGTGCGCAATTTTTGGACTTTCGCGTCTCCACCTACGCCCCCAAGGCCTATGTGCACACACATGTGCACCCCAACAAAGAGCAAATTTATTTCTTTTTAGAAGGCGAAGGTTTGCTCGAATTGGGCGCTGAAAAAAAGCTGGTGCGGCCGAATCAATTTGCCTTCATCCCGCCGCATTTGCCGCATGGCTTGCACAACACCGGCCATGGGCAGTTGGTGTTCATCGTCATCACCACCGTGACCGATCGCGCCTGAGCGCACCCACTCAGCCCACAGCACGGGCGCGCAAGGACACGCCCAACTCATGCGCACCCATGCGCTCGCTGGTCGCCTTGGCCGCCTTCATCACCAACTTGGCCATGGCGGGTATGTCGGATGCGGGCAAATGCTTTTTTTGCGCGGCCAGGCCCAGGCTGCCCAACACATGGCCCGATGGGTTGAACAAAGGTGCCGCCACGCCCACAATGCCGCGTGAAAACTCGCCCGTGGTCACACAATGGCCTTGCAAGCGAATGCTGCGCATGGCTTGGCGAAAGCTGGGCCAGTCCTCACCCAAGCCTGCCTGCGCCACCGTGGTGGCTTGTTTGGCGTAGAGGTTGCGCAATTGGTGCGGTGGCAAATGCGCCATGATCACCTTGGACGCTGCGCCATGAAACAGTGGCCGTTTTTGGCCACGGCTGAAAAGGCCTGCCGGGGCATTGGGGCTGATTTCTTCGCGCACACACATCACCGTGTCGCTGTAAAGCATGCACAACAAGGTGCTGTGGCCGGTGCGGCTGGCCAGTTGCTTCATCGGCGGACCACCGGCCATGTAAATGGGGTCGCGCAAGCGCAGTTGGCGATCAAGCTCAATGATGCGTGGCCCCAAGATGTATGCGCCCTGGGCCACGGGCGTTAAAAACCCTGCGGCTTGCAACACCTTGAGATAGCGGTAGCAAGTGGATCGGGTGCTGCCCGTGGCTTGCATCATGGCCTCGGTGGACCACACAGGCTTGTCCATGGAGAACAAGTCCAGCAAACCCAGCATGCGCTCCAAACTGTTACCGGCAACTTCACTCATCTGGGTGCCTCACAACCCTGGCCATCAAAGGACAACAGCATCGATGTCATATGTGAACAACCACTCGTAACGCTCCTTCACCCGCTCTTCGCTCCATTCGCGCGCCACATATTCTGCCGCCCCTTGGGCATGGGCCAAAGCCGGGTTGTGAAACCGCTGGGTGTTGGCGGCCGAGCCCTCGACCACGCGTGCGGTGCGATCTTTGCGCACCGCCTCATAGCGGGCAAAGGCAAGAGCAGGCTGGGTCGGGCACAGCGCCAGGGCGCGGGCCAGCATGTAGCCGTCTTCAATCGCCATGGCAGCGCCCTGGGCCAAAAACGGCAAGGTGGGATGACACGCATCGCCCAACAAAGTCACGGGCCCTCGGCTCCAGGTGCCCATCGGCTCGCGCACCTTGAGCACCCATTTATAGGGCACATCAATGGCTTGGATCATGGCCTGCACCTCTTCGTGCCAATCGGCAAAGTCGGCCAGACATTCTTCGCGGGTGCCGCGCTCGGACCACGACTCCACGGCCCAATGGGTGCCTTCGATGGCCCCCACGAAATTCATCAATGCCCCTTGGCGCAAGGGATACTGCACCACGTGCGCACCGGGGCCGACCCAATTGGTGCCATAGGGCTCTCGCATGTGGGCGGGCAGTTTCGCAGCGTCGATCACACCGCGCCAGGCCATGACACCGGAGTAGCGCGGCGTGTCCTCACCGAACAAGGCCGCTCTGACCATGGAGTGAACACCATCGGCACCAATCACTGCATCGGCCGCCCAGAAACGGCCATCGGCCAAGCGCAGTTCCACGCCATCGCTGTGCGCCTGCAAGCTTTGCAACTTGGCGTTGAGCACCAGCGCATCGGGCTGCAAGGCGCGCACCGCATCGACCAAGACCTGGTGCAAATCGGCCCGGTGCACGGTGAGGTAGGGGTAGCCGTACATCTCCCGCGCGACCGTGCCCAGGTCAAACAAGGGCCAGGTTTGCCCCGTGTTCCACAAACGAACCCGCTTGCCCAAGGTCTCGCAGGTCACCTGCTCCAAAGCGGTTTGTAATCCCAAGCGGTACAAAACGCCGACCGCATTGGGCCCGAGTTGAACCCC
>CAMDJU010000213.1 GCA_945900695.1 Bordetella parapertussis
CTAGCTTGTTTTGCCGGCCGCCGTATCAGGTACGGCCAGGGGACGGATGTCTGTGTGGTTCAGCGCTTGCTGTCCAAACCTGCGGGCGGCCAGCTTTCCAGCTTCATGCCCAAGGTCAGGCCGCGAGAGGCCAACACTTCTTTGATTTCGTTGAGCGATTTACGGCCCACATTGGGGGTCTTGAGCAGCTCGTTTTCGGTGCGCTGAATCAAATCGCCGATATAGAAAATATTTTCGGCTTTGAGGCAGTTGGCAGAACGAACGGTGAGTTCGAGTTCGTCCACAGGGCGCAACAAAATGGGGTCGAACTGTTGCGCACCGCGTGGTGTGGGCGAGTCAAAGGCGGCCAATTCATTGCCTTCGAGTTGTGCAAACACAGCGAGCTGTTCCACCAAAATTTTTGCCGATGCGCGCACAGCGTCTTCCGCGGTGATGGCGCCATTGGTCTCGATATCTACCACCAAGCGATCAAGGTCGGTGCGCTGCTCAACGCGCGCGTTTTCCACGCTGTAGCTCACGCGCTTGATGGGCGCGAAAGATGCGTCCAACACAATGCGGCCAATTGACTTGGAAGGCTCTTCGCCATAGCGGCGGACGGTGCCCGGCACATAGCCACGGCCCTTTTCAACCTTGAGTTGAATGTCGATCTTGCCGCCTTGCGACAGGTTGGCAATCAGGTGCGCAGGGTTGATGATTTCCACATCGTGCGGGGTCTGGATGTCTGCCGCAGTGACTTGGCCTTCGCCTTCTTTGCGCAGGCTCAGGGTGACTTCGTCACGGTTGTGCAGCTTGAACACCACGCCTTTGAGGTTCAACAGGATGTTGACCACATCTTCTTGCACGCCGTCAATGGTGGAGTACTCATGGACCACGCCAGCGATGGTCACTTCAGTCACAGCGTAGCCCACCATGGAAGACAACAACACGCGGCGCAGGGCATTGCCCAAGGTGTGGCCGTAGCCACGCTCAAACGGCTCGAGCACGACACGGGCACGGTTGTGCCCAATGGGTTCAACGTGGATGGCTTTGGGCTTCAACAAATTCGTCTGCATTCGGACTTCCTCTCAATACCCCCGGTTCGTTACACCGGTAAGGCTGGATTTCTCACCCAGACAGGCTGCGCAGTCGGCCTGGGAACGACAAGGTTGATGAACAACCGCGATCAACGTGAATACAACTCGACGATGAGTGATTCATTGATGTCGGCAGCGAACTCGTCGCGATCCGGCACCTTTTTAAAGACACCCTCTGCCTTATCGGCATTGATATCCACCCAAGCCGGCAAGCCGACTTGTTGTGCCAATTGCAGCGCTTCGCCGACACGGTTTTGCTTTTTGGACTTTTCGCGCACCGCGATCACGTCACCCGTCTTGACCAGGCAGGAAGGGATGTTGACCGACTTGCCATTGATGGTGATGGCTTTGTGCGAAACCAATTGGCGGGCCTCAGCACGTGTCGAGCCAAAGCCCATGCGGTAGACCACATTGTCCAAACGCGACTCCAGCAGGAACAGCAAGTTCGCGCCGGTATTGCCCTTTTGACGGTCAGCTTCTGCAAAATAGCGACGGAACTGTCGCTCCAACACGCCATACATGCGCTTGACTTTTTGCTTTTCACGCAACTGCAAACCGAAGTCAGAGGTGCGCTGGCCTGAAGTGCGGCCGTGTTGGCCAGGCTTGGAGTCGAACTTGGCCTTGTCACTGAGCGAGCGACGCGCGCTCTTCAAGAACAGGTCAGTGCCTTCTCGGCGGGATAGTTTGGCCTTGGGGCCTAAGTAACGTGCCACTTGATTTCCTTTGATGTCAACTGCCCGCCACGGGGACGGGGAGCCTCTGCCACGAGAGCAGAGGCGGTGGGCTTGGGGTTAATGGATCAGATGCGGCGGCGCTTTTGAGGGCGGCAACCGTTGTGCGGAACCGGGGTCACATCAGAGATGGAGTTGATGCGAATGCCCAGAGAAGCCAAAGCACGCACAGACGACTCGCGACCGGGACCGGGACCTTTGATTTCCACGTCCAGGTTTTTGATGCCCTGGTCGATGGCAGCACGACCGGCCACCTCAGAGGCGACTTGGGCAGCAAACGGGGTTGACTTGCGTGAACCCTTGAAGCCCTGGCCACCCGAAGAAGCCCAAGACAATGCGTTGCCTTGGCGATCGGTGATGGTGATGATCGTGTTATTGAAAGAAGCGTGCACGTGGGCGATGCCGTCCGCAACATTCTTTCGAACTTTTTTGCGAACGCGCTGCGATGCGTTGTTGACTGGTGCTTTTGCCATGGTGTTGCCTTAATTATTTCTTCAGGGCTTGTGCGGCCTTGCGCGGACCTTTGCGGGTGCGTGCATTGGTGCGGGTGCGCTGGCCGCGCATTGGCAGACCACGGCGATGTCTGAAGCCACGGTAGCAACCAATGTCCATCAATCGCTTGATGTTCATGGTGGTCTCGCGGCGCAGATCACCCTCAATGGTGAGCGCATTGATTTGCTCGCGGATTTTTTCCAACTCAGGGTCGGTCAAATCTTTGATTTTTTTAGCATAGTCAATCCCACACGCCACGCAAATTTTGCGGGCGCGGGTTCTGCCAATGCCGAAAATAGCCGTCAAGCCCACTTCAGCGTGCTTGTGCGGAGGAATATTGATACCAGCGATACGTGCCATGTGCGTCCTCTTTAATCCCAGTCCATCAACCTTGGCGCTGTTTGTGGCGTGGATCTGTACAGATCACACGAACCACACCCTTGCGCCGGATGATCTTGCAGTTGCGGCAAATTTTCTTGACCGAAGCCGAAACCCTCATTTCACTCTCCTAAAAGCCCGGATTCTGATCCAGGCACATTGTCAACTTGCTTAAACTTCTCAGCCCCTTGCCTCACTTGGCGCGGAACACAATCCTGGCCCTGCTCAAATCGTAGGGCGTCAATTCCACGGTCACTTTGTCTCCGGGAAGGATGCGTATGTAGTGCATGCGCATCTTTCCTGAAATGTGACCCAAAACCACGTGGCCATTCTCTAACTTCACCCGAAATGTGGCATTGGGCAGGTTTTCAACCACCTCGCCCTGCATTTGAATCACATCATCTTTGGACATGCGTCTTTAGCCACCCAAGCTCGTGCGGAAATTGGCCTTCTTCAACAGTGAATCGTATTGCTGGCTCATCAGGTAGTTTTGCACCTGGGCCATGAAGTCCATGGTAACCACCACAATGATCAGCAAAGACGTGCCACCGAAGTAGAAAGGAACGTTGTATTTCAAAATCAGAAATTCGGGCAACAAGCACACAAAGGTGATGTAGATGGCGCCGGCCAGAGTCAGTCGAATCAAAATTTTGTCGATGTGTTTGGCGGTTTGCTCACCTGGACGTATGCCGGGAATGAAAGCGCCGCTTTTCTTCAAGTTGTCTGCGGTTTCCCGGCTGTTGAACACCAAGGCCGTGTAGAAAAAGCAGAAAAACACAATCGCTCCGGCATACAGCATCACATAAATGGGCTGACCGGGTGATAGCGCGCCAGCAATGTCCTTGAGCCAGCGCATGCTGTCGCCAGCGGTGAACCAGCTGACCACCGTGGCCGGCAACAAAATGATGGAAGACGCAAAAATGGGGGGAATCACACCCGACATATTGAGCTTGAGGGGCAGATGGGAAGCTTGACCGCCATATACCTTGTTGCCCACTTGTCGGCGCGCATAGTTGACCAATATCTTGCGCTGACCACGCTCGACAAACACCACAAAGTAAGTGACCAAGCCGACAACGACGACGATGAAGATGGCCACCAAGATGCTCATGGCACCCGTGCGAACCAACTCCAACAGCCCACCGATGGCGCCTGGCAAGCCCGCTGCGATGCCGCCGAAGATCAAGATAGAGATGCCGTTGCCCAAGCCGCGCTCTGTGATTTGCTCACCCAACCACATCAGGAACATAGTGCCTGCGGTCAATGTAACCACGGCGGTGATGCGAAAGCCCACACCCGGGACCAACACCAAACCTGCCGAAGACTCCAACGCCAAGGCGATGCCCATGGACTGAAACAGGGCCAGGCCCAAGGTGCCGTAGCGGGTGTATTGGGTGATTTTGCGACGACCTGACTCGCCTTCTTTCTTCAACTGCTCCAATGTGGGTACCACATAGGCCATCAACTGCATGATGATGGACGCAGAGATATAGGGCATGATGCCCAGGGCGAATACGGTGAAGCGCGACAAAGCGCCACCAGAGAACATGTTGAACAAGCTCAGTATGCCGCCTTGCTGCCCATTGAACAGTTGCTGCAGCTGAGCCGGGTCAATGCCGGGCACAGGGATGTGCGCACCTACCCGGTAAACCACCAGCGCGAGCAGCAAAAACACCAAACGGCGACGCAGGTCACCGTGGTTGCCGTTTTTGGATGTCGATGCAGAAGTGGCCAAGGCAGGATCCGTTATTTTTTAAGGTCAGGCCACAGAGCCGCCAGCGGCTTCGATCGCGGCTTTGGCGCCAGCGGTGGCACCAATGCCATTGAGCTTCACAGCGCGGTTGATTTCGCCGGTTTTGATGATCTTGACCACACGCACCAACTCGCCTACCAAACCAGCGGCCTTGAGGTTGAGGATGTTGACCTCGTCCAAACCCAAACGATCCAACGCGGTCAAAGTGACTTCTTCGTTGAAACGCAAGGTGCGGGACTTGAAACCGCGCTTGGGCAAGCGACGCTGCAAAGGCATTTGACCGCCTTCGAAGCCCACTTTGTGATAACCACCCGAACGTGATTTTTGACCTTTGTGGCCACGGCCAGCGGTTTTACCCAGGCCAGAGCCAATACCGCGGCCAACGCGGCGGCGGTTGGGGCGTGAACCATCTGCTGGTTTGATCGTGTTGAGTTCCATGGTGAACCTTTAAAGCACTTTGACCAGATAGCTGATCTTGTTGATCAT
>CAMDJU010000214.1 GCA_945900695.1 Bordetella parapertussis
GACTTTGACCAAAGCGGCGATGTGGGCCTGACCGATGCGATTGGGGTGCTGAAGATGGTGGTCGGTTTGACTGCGCCGACACCGACCTGGAAATACTACGATGACACCAAGCTGAACAGTGCCTATACCTCTGCCCAAAGTCTGAACCCCAAGGGCTGGACCAGCACTGCCGCGATCACTGACACAAGCTCAGTGGACAGTAGTGTCAAGCTTGTTGGGGTGCTGACGGGGGATGTGGATGGATCTTGGGTGGGGGTTTAATCGGTCGAATTTTCTTTTGTCTTGGTTACATGCATTCGGCGAAAAACTATCCAACTTTTTTTATTGCTTTTCTTGATGTTTCATAGCTCTGGCCAATTCGCGTAGAAGGCCCCTAGAGTTGCCCTTGAACCCCCTCATGGATGAGCGCTCCTTACCTTCTGATGACTTTGGCCCAGTTGACCTTTCCCAAGGCCTCCAAAGATGAATAAATGCTGCCCTTAAGGCCCTGTGCTCATGGCTCAACGATGAGCGACATTGCGTCGCCCTAGACCTTCAGCAATAAAGGCCAGGACCAAGGTATTGAGTGAAACACCTTCAGTTTTAGCTCTGGCTGTCAGCTGCATGTGCATGGAGCGCGGAAGCCGCGCCAAAACCCTGCCTGAAGCAGATGCTGGCGTGAAGTCTTGCGAATTGAAAGCTGGGGCAGGAATTTCCTGCCCCATGTCCACCATCGCACTGACGCAAGCCATGAAGGCTTCGCGCCCATCCGCAATGGCTTCGAGTTCGGTGGCCCCGTCCGCCATGACGCCGGGGATGTCTGGCATGGTGAACATGAAGCCGCCACCGTCTGCCGAATCAATGGGGCTGACGATATGGCTATAGGCTTCGAAGGGGAAGGTGGGTTTGGCTTTTGCAATGGTCTTGACGGTCATGGCTTACTCCTGAATCTGATCAATGAGCGCAATAAAGCGTTTGATGTAAATGGCTTTGATGGGCCGGTGGGCTGGAACAGAAAGTGGGTCTCTTACCGAAGGGTGCGAAAAAATGTGGTGGCTGCCCCCGGTGCTTCGCACTTCCATGCCTAACTGCTTGGCCACTGTGAGCAGTTTTGGCATGGACCAGTCGTTCGGGTTCTGGCGCATTGCCGTGATTAATTTGGCGGCCGTGTTCATGTTGCGATGATAGCGCCAGTAATATCATTTTGCAAGAAGGCCGTATCTCATTGGAAACCCCAGATCAATCTGGGCGCGAGGTGTGTCGATATTCAATTGGTAAGGTGATGCGCGGTGCTTGAAAAAGCCATGCAAAACCGCAAGCCCTAAGGATCACAACCTGTACTCTGCACCCACGGAGTTGATTTGATGGTTGTAATTGTTGTATCCGTCACCCACCGATTTGGTGATGCCCAGTTGAACGTTCAGCCTGGGGTTGAGCATGAAGCCGCTGCTCACACGGGTGACGCGTCTCTCTGAGGTCTTGTCTTCACCCGAATCCTTTTTGAGCGCAAGGCCAATGTATATGGTGTTGATGGGGTAATACTTCAGGCCCAGCTCTTGTTGGAAGTTGGTTTGGTTGGTGGTGGTGCTGTAGTTGCTGGTTCCGAGGGAGCCATCCAAAACCAAAGAGCTGCTGTGGGACAGTTGAACCGCACCATGAAAACCCACGGATGTGGATGTCAAGGCTTCGTAGTAGTTGCCGGTATAGCTGAAGTTGGTGTTGGTGGTTGTTTTGGCGCTGGCGCGAACCACACTGACGGTGGCCCTGGGGCCCACAAAATAGCCCAGGCTGACCCTTTGTGCTTCAACGCTTTTGCCGATCAATTGCATTGGCGTGGTTTGATAGAACGTGCCTGATGAAACTTGTGTTTCAAATTCAATTTCACTGACCACGGAGCCACTGTAAATTTTGGTGCCAATCTTCCCGTTTTCTTGCCGGGCATTGACCACATCTCTTTGGTTGATGTTGTATGGGGTGTAGCTGCCGTAAATGTGGTTGATCTTTTGAAGCCAAGCCTGTTCATCAAAGGGCTGGCTGAAGTCCATTTTGACGGGCGAAAAGTAGTGTGTTCCGCTCAACATCAAGCCGTTGCCATAAAGGTTGTCGGTTCGGTCGGTGTAAATTTGATTGACCGATGCGACACCCCAAGCGCTTTGATAGGTTTGGGCATGCGCACCCAGGGCCAGTGCGCTCAATGCAATGCCACTTATTTTCACCATCAGGTGAAAGCCTGCGCCTGGCCTCAGTGCCAAATTGAATTCTTTAGGGTTCATAAAATGATCAATGTCGGTTGTCTTTCCAATTGATCGGAAGGAGCGCCACTGGCTTGAGTCATCGATGCGGTCCCGGCCAGGATGCTCTGGCAATACGAGGTGTTCCAGGCAGTCGACCTGCATGCCTAGAATGAAGAAAACAAAGCGCTCACGCCCGACTGGCCGTGGGTGTGTCTTTGGAGCCATCCCTTGCCCATGAAATACGAACTATTGCTGTGTGCTTTCTTCACTTTTACATGGACATTGCCCACCATGGCCCAAACCGTCAGTGAACCCCCCTACACCCTGGTCAAGAGCGAGCCGCCTTATGAACTGCGTGACTACGGCGTGTTGACCGTGGCTGAAACCACCATCGAAGGTGGCTTCGACGTCGCGGGCTCATTGGGGTTTCGCCGGGTGGCTGGATATATTTTTGGCAAGAACCAAAATGTCTCGGGCGAGAGCGAAAAAATCAGCATGACTGCGCCCGTGACCATGGAGGCCCAACAACAACAGTGGCGCTTGCACTTTGTCATGCCACAAGGGTTGACCTTGGGAAATTTGCCCAAACCCATCGACAGCAGTGTGCAGCTGCGTGAAATGCCACCGCAACGCATGGCCTCGGTGCGCTTCAGTGGTTTGACCACGGCGGCAAGTATTCAACGCCACACCCAAATGCTCAAGGACTGGTTGACCCAACAACAGTTGGCCTTTGAAGACAAGCCCCAGGTGGCGCGCTACAACGACCCGTTCACCCTGCCTTGGAACCGGCGCAACGAAATATTGATTCCTGTGAAAGCAGGCCCACCGCCTTGAATGAATCCGTTGTTTTTAATTTGCTGACAACACACTTATTCCAAGCAAATGACAAAAACCATCGCTGTTTTCCTGCATCAACCCACTTGTTCCACAGATTCGGTCAATGGGGTGATGGCCGCTTTGGCGCCCATGGGCCGCATCAAGTTGTTCACCAAGCAAAAAGTGTTGGATGGTTTTTTTGATGACGTGGATTTGGTGGTGTTCCCAGGCGGGGATGGCGAAGCCACGGCATTTCGCCATCTGCTCAAACCCAACTTGGCGGAGATTCGCGCTTACATGCAGCGCGGTGGCAAGTACCTGGGCATTTGCATGGGCGCATATTGGGCCGACGCCCATTATTTTGACTTTCTTCAGGGCACCCGTGCGGTGCAATACATCAAGCGACCCAAAGCAGATATCCGCGCGTCTTATGGCACCACGGCGCCCGTGCTGTGGCGCGATCGCCCTGAGCGCATGTATTTTTACGATGGGCCTACCTTTGTGGGTGGCCGCTTTGAAACCGTTGCCACTTATGCCAATGGCGACCCCATGGCCATCGTGCAAAATAATTTGGGTTTGGTGGGTTGCCACTTGGAGAGCCAAGCCCATTGGTACACCAAAAAGGTGATGCAGGCCCAATGGCATCAAAACGCACACCACCCGTTCCTGTTGCAATTTGTGGTGGAGCATTTGTTGCAGCGACGGCAAATGCCATTGTTTTAAATCGGCGACAGTTCATCCGGGCTTCCACTGTCACAATGTACTTTTACCCAGGAGAAAAAAATGAGCGACAAAGACACCATTGCCCACATTGAAGCCTTGGACGCCAAGCGTGCCAACTTGATATTGGCCCGCGATTTTGCCGGCCTAGACCCCTTGATTGCAGAAGATTTGCGCTATGTGCACTCCAGTGCTGTGTTGGAGAACAAGCAGCAATATCTGGCCAAATTGACCAGTGGCCACTACACCTACCGCGCCTTGACGACCTTGCAACGCGAAATGCGCGTGATGGGTGATGTGGTGCTGGTCAATGGGGATGCGCGCATTGAGGTCGAAGTCAGCGGCACCCCCAAAGTGGTGATGAGCCGCTATTTGCAGGTGTGGGTCAAGGGCAGCACGGGTTGGCAGATGTCCTCTTGGCAATCGACGCCCATCCCCCAGGCTTGATCAAACGCAGCGGGCGCCATCGACCTCGATGCACACGCCGCTGATGAATGCGGCCTCGTCACTGGCCAAGTACAAAGCAGCATTGGCCACATCCGAGGCGGTTGAAAATCGGCCCAGGGGAATGGTGCTCAAAAACTTTTGACGCCGGGCTTCGTCGATGGGGCCGCCTGCAAACTCTGCCGATAAGCCCGTGTCGGGGTTGAACACCGGGTTGATGCAATTGACGCGGATGTTGTCGGGCCCGAGCTCTGCGGCCAGTGACTTGCTGGTGGTGATGACCGCCCCCTTGGAGCCGTTGTACCAAGTCAGGCCCGGGCGAGGGCGAACGCCAGCGGTGGAAGCGATGTTGATGAACCACCCCCCACCTTGCTGGCGAAAAATCGGCACGGCGTGGATGGTGGAGAGGTAAATGCTTTTGACATTGATGGCAAAGACCTGGTCAAACTCAGCCTCAGACACCTCCAGCGCCGGGCGGTTGCGGTGCGTCCAGCCGGCGTTGTTGACCACGCCATTCAAGCCATTGCCTTGGGACTTGGCAAAGTCCACCATGTGCGCCCAATCAGAACTGCGGGTGACGTCTCCTGTACAAGCCCATGCTTGGCCACCGCTGGCTTTGATCTCTTGGCAAACACGATCGGCACGCTGGGGGTCGATGTCGTTGATGGTCAACACAGCCCCTTCTTCGGCCAAGCGCTTGGCAATGCCTTCACCAA
>CAMDJU010000215.1 GCA_945900695.1 Bordetella parapertussis
GCCCAAGGCAAACCTCGCGAACTCATTGCAGCCCATTTGGAGCGCGATGTGATCGAGGTGTTTGGCGCAGGTGCCCTGGCCTTGATCGACAGCCCCTTGGCTCAGATGGCACAGCGGGTTGAGCGCAGCGGCGAAACCGTGTTTTTTTATACCGACGATGCCCCCGCCTTGCTGGCGCAATTGACCCAGCACGCCGGTCTGCGCAGCCTGCACCGGCCTGCCAATTTGGAGGACTTGTTCCTCAAATTGACCGGTCGTCAAATTCGTGAGGCGGGCTGATATGCGCATGCGCTGGTGGCCTGTGTTTTTGCGCAACCTGCTGGTGTGGCGCAAATTGGCATTGCCCAGTTTGGTGGGCAATATCGCTGAACCCTTGATGTGGTTGGTGGCCTTTGGCTACGGCATGGGCAGTTTGGTGGGCGAGGTGCAAGTCGGTGGGCAGGCCGTGCCCTACTTGGTGTTTTTAGCCAGTGGCTCGATTTGCATGAGCGCCATGAACGCCGCCACCTTTGAGGCCTTGTACTCGGCGTTTTCGCGCATGCATGTGCAAAAAACCTGGGATGGCATCCTCAATGCACCGGTGCGACTCGACGACGTGGTGCTGGCAGAAATGCTGTGGGCGGCGTTCAAATCTTTGTTCACTGTCACTGCCATTTTGATGGTCATGCTGGCCTTGGGCATCAGCCATAGCCCCAAACTCTTGGTGGCTTGGCCGATCTTGCTGCTGGCGGGCATCGCCTTCAGTTGCATGGCCTTGGTGTTCAATGCGTTGGCCAAAGGCTATGACTTCTTCACCTATTACTTCACCTTGTTCCTCACCCCCATGATGTTTTTGAGTGGTGTGTTTTTTCCGCTCGACCAATTGCCCGACTGGGTGCGTTGGTTGGCCGCTTGGTTGCCGCTGACCCAGGTGGTGGAGTTGGTGCGCCCCTTGTTCTTGGACCACTGGCCCGCCCACCCTTGGCGCCACTTGGGGGTATTGGCTTTGTATGCCGGGGTTTCGTTCCAAATTGCGCTGGTACTGACCCGGCGTCGCTTTGCCCGCTGACCCTGCCAGCGCTTTGTCCGCGCAGGACCTTTGTTGAACAGACCGATGGAGAAACCCATGTCCGATCACCCCTTGGGCCGCATCGTGTGCGAAGCCACCGGCCCGGTATTGCGCATCGGCATCGACCGGGTGGCCAAGCGCAATGGTTTTACCCCCGTGATGCTGCGTGAACTCAGCGCCGCTTACACCCGGCTAGAAGACGAGCCCGGTTTGCGCGTGGGCGTGCTGCATGCCCTGGGCGAGCACTTCACCGCTGGCTTGGATTTGCCCAGCATGGCCGAGTCCATGCAGCGCGGTGAACGCATGTGCCCCGATGGCTGGGTGGATCCCCTGGATTTGGGTCACCCGGGTTTGCGTCGGCGCACCAAGCCGATGGTGGTGGCGGTGCAAGGCATCACCTTCACCTTGGGGCTGGAGTTGATGTTGGCCGCTGACATGGTGGTGGCCGCTGACAACTGCCGCTTTGCCCAACTGGAGGTCAAGCGCGGCATCATGCCCACGGGTGGGGCCACCATCCGCATGGCCCAGCGCGCGGGCTGGGGCAATGCCATGCGCTATTTGCTCACCGGCGATGAGTTTGACAGCGCCACTGCTTTGCGCCTGAACTGGGTGCAACAGGTGGTGCCCGTGGGGCAACAACTGCCACTCGCCTTGGCATGGGCCGAAAACATTGCCGCCCAAGCCCCGCTGGCGGTGGTGGCCACGCGCCAAAACGCTTTGCAAGCCCTGGAGCTGGGGCCTGCGGCAGCGGTGAAAACCTTGAGCGGCACACAACAGCTGTTGTCGAGCAGTGCCGATGCGGCCGAAGGCGTGCGCGCTTTTGTGGAAAAACGCAGCCCCCGATTCAGCGGCGCATAAAAAAAACCGTGGCCTGTGAAACAGACCACGGCCGTGCAACCCATGAGCGCTTAAAACTGGCGCTCAGGTAAATTCAATCGCAAACCCTGGTGCTGTGCTTGCAGCTTGATCTGACACGCCAAACGGCTACCAGGCATGCGCTCTGTAGCGACAAAATCCAACATCTGGGTCTCGCTGCTGTCAGGCGCTGGCAGCAGCGCCAACTGGGCTTCGTCGATCATGCAGTGGCAAGTGGCGCAACTGCAGCATCCGCCGCATTCGCCCAACAAGCCATCCACCCCAGAGGTCTGCACCGCCTCCAACAAGGTTTGCCCTTCTTTGGCTGTCACCTCATGGGTGGCGCCCTGCGCAGTGGTGACATGGATCAACAACATTTTTTTCCCATCAGTCGGCGTACACACCAGCGGCCTTGATGACCGGTGTCCATTTGGCAATTTCCGAGGCCACAAAGGCTTTGTGATCAGCAGGCTCCACCCGCTTGTCGGTCACCACCACGGCACCCAAGCCTTCTTGCTTTTTGATGAACTCGGGGTCTTTCAAGGCCAATTTGAGCGCGGCATTGATCTTGGCCTGCACGTCGGCGGGCAAACCCTTGGGGCCATACAAACCATGCCAAATGGTGACCTGGAAGTTTTTGGCACCCGACTCGTCCAAGGTCGGCAGGTCTTTGAGCACTGGCGTGTTGATGCGCTTGGCCGTGGTGACCCCAAAGGCCTTGACCTTCTTGCCCTCAATTTGAGTCGTGGTGTTGGTGGTCTGGTCGCACATCAAATCCACTTGGCCGCCGATCAAATCGGTCATCGCTGGGGCTGTGCCTTTGTAGGGAACGGTGGTCATGTCCACCTGAATCGAGGCTTGCCAGAGCATGCCGCACAGGTGCGAGGCCGAGGCCAAGCCCGCATTGGCCATGTTGATCTTGCCCTTGTTGGCGTTGACCCACACCATCAGTTCTTTGTAGTTGTTGGCTGGCAACTGGGGCTTGCCAATCAAGGTCATGGGGACGTCATTGATCATGCCCAAGTATTCAAAATCGGTCTCCACCTTGAACGGCAGGTTGCGCACCAGCGAGGGGAAGATGCCCATGGCAATGTGGTGCACCAACAAGGTGTGGCCATCTGTACTGGCTTTGGCCACTTTGGCCGCACCAATCAAGCCACCGGGGCCACCGGCGGCGTTTTCGACCACCACACTCGCGCCCAAGGTTTTGCGCATGGCCTCGGCCAAGTCACGCGCCACGCGGTCGGTGGGACCACCGGCGGCAAAGGGCACGATCAGGGTGACGGTTTTGTCTTTGATCGGGTAGTCGGTGGCCCAAACGGCCAATGGCCCCAACAACAAAGCCGCGGCAGCCATCTTGATGCAAGTCGTTTTCATGTCATTTTTCCTTTTACACAATGCTGCCATGCTAACCAGTTAATGCAGCGTGGCCCATCGTGGGTATTACGTAAAAACCGTTGAATAGCCGATTGAATAGAAGGCCTTTGACCTGGGTCAAAAACCCGGTTTTCATCGGTAGCTGCGTGCGTCCTCAATCACCTTGCCGTCGTTGGGCAAAGTGTTGGGTTCGGCCCATTCAATGGTGGCGCGCAGTTTGGTCACTTCACGCACCGCGTCGCCCAGTTGTTGTGCCAACTCGGGGGATGGCTGATCGGCCTCGACCTTCAAGCACATTTGGTCATTGGCCATCTCACCGCTGACCACCAAACGGCCCCGGCCCAAGCCAGGGAAACGCTTGAGCACTTGGGCCACTTGGGACGGGTGCACAAACATGCCGCGCACCTTGGTGGTTTGATCGGCGCGGCCCATCCATCCCTTGATGCGGGTATTGGTGCGTCCTGTCGGGCAAGCACCTGGCAGGGTGGCGGTGAGGTCACCGGTGCCAAAGCGAATCAAGGGGTAGTCGGGGTTGAGTGAAGTCACCACCAACTCGCCCACCTCCCCTGGGGCCACCGGGTCACCGGTACCGGGCCGCACGATTTCGACGATCACCTGCTCTTCCAGCACCAAACCTTCGCGCGCAGAAGTTTCGTAGGCGATCAAACCCAAATCGGCGGTGGCAAAGCACTGATAGGCATGGATGCCGCGCTCGGCCAACCAGTCGCGTAGCGACGGCGGAAAGGCCTCGCCACCGAGCATGGCTTTGGTCAAGCTGGGCAGGGCCACGCCCATTTCTGCAGCCTTTTCAACAATGATTTTTAAAAAACTCGGCGTGCCGATGTAGCCCGCCGGGCGCAGCTCGGCCATGGCCTGGACTTGCTGCTCGGTTTGACCCGTGCCCCCAGGAAACACCGTGCAGCCCAACGCATGGGCGCCGGTTTCCATCATCGATCCGGCCGGCACAAAGTGGTAGCTGAAGCAGTTGTGGATCAATTCACCCGAGCGAAAGCCTGCTGCATACATGGCCCGGGCCATGCGCCAGTAATCGCGCCGTGTGCCCTCGGGCTCGTAGATGGGGCCGGGGCTGGCAAACACGCGCGGCATCAGGGGGCCAAAGCCCATGCTGGCAAAACCGCCAAACGCATGGCGTGCTCTCTCAGCTTGCTGGCGTTCAAACAACTCGCTCTTGCGCGTCACCGGCAATTGGGCCAAGGCCACGCGGCTGGTGATGCTGTGCGCGTCTACACCGGCCAATATGTGTGCAAAAGCTTCGCTGTGGGCTTGGGCATGGGCCACTTGCAAAGGCAAGGCGGCCATCAAAGCGGCCTCGCGCTCGTCGGGGCTGCGTTGTTCAAGGGCGTCGTAGAAGGCGTTCATGGGGCGTTTCCGTGTGTCCTGCGCGGCGCGCGGGTTGGGGCGTCGCGCGCAGGGTTGAATAAAGAGGCGAGGGGCTTGGGCGGCAGTGGGTCAGGCCAACCAGCGCTTGCGCCGCTTATAGCTTTTGACGTCTTTGAAGCTCTTGCGCTCACCGCCACCCATGCCCAGGTAAAACTCTTTCACGTCTTCGTTGTTGGCCAAGTCGCTGGCCACGCCGTCCATGACGATGCGCCCCGAC